>NZ_JAULLN010000011.1:0-250541 GCF_041357655.1 Bradyrhizobium sp. DN3
ACAAGACGCCTCGCTGCACCCTAAAAAGCTCGCCGCCCTTTTTGAGTCAGGCTCTCAGGATGAGGGGATAGAGCTGCGCTACTTACCGATCTGCCGATTGTCGACGTACCGGATCGCGATTGGCCGTCCGGCCAACGCGCCGCCGAGTCCGCCAGTGAATTTCAGCGGCAGGCAGGCCTTCAGCGATGCATTGATGGCGTTCAGATAGGTCGTGCGGGTATCGGCGGGGACGCCCGCGGTCGCAAAGGTCAGGCGCGGCGGGCCGATCAGGCCACCCGCCTTGTTGAAGCTGAAGCGCACCGACATCTGCATGCCGGCGCGCGCATTGTCCGATGGCGGCGACCAGCAGCTGCGCAGCTCGGCAAAGAGATCGCCGATCGTATCGAGATCGTGATCGGGTTTCCGGTATTTGGCGCGGTCCGGCTCGGACGGCACGCTCTCGATCGTGAGCTGGAGGTTCTGGCCGTAGGGGTAATCGATCTCGGGAATGCAGGGGCCGGGCTCGAGCGGGCTGCAATAGGACGGCGTACAGGGCGGGCCGTCGAGCACGCTGCACGGCTCGTGCGAGAACGGAATGGGGTTGATCTGGCGGGGCCGCGCGTCGGCGGCGCCCACGGCCAAGAAGGTCAGCAACAGAACCAAGATTGCGCGCAGCATTGAGAAGCACCGCGATGAGCGACCGCAATCATGTTGGGAGATCTTGGAGCCGCTTCAAGCCTACCTTGTGTTCACATGCGCGCGTTCAAGCGCGGTGTCGTCGCCCGGCTTGCCGTCTTCGCTAAAGCTACGCCGGCCCAACACCGAAAGCCCGGCGAAGCCTTGGCGGAGCCGGGACCGGGCGATCCAGTACGCCGAGACGGATGTGATTAAATCGAGAGGCCGCGGCGTACTGGATGCCCCGGTCAAGCCGGGCATGACAGCGGTGTGCTTGCGCAGCGGAGGGTGTGGGTGTGGCTGCGCAGCGGAGGGTGTGGCTGCGGCAGCCGGGCGCGCGGCCACCCTACCCCTTCTTCTTGACGTCCTTGACGTTGGTGAACTCGATGCCCTCGGCGCGTTCCCTGGTGTAGCCGAGATAGAACTCGTTTCGCGCCAGATACACGGGATCGCCGTCGACATCGTCGGCGATGCTCGACGTGTTGGCGGCGATGAAGGTGTCGAGCTTCTTGCGATCCTCCGAGGAGACCCAGCGCGCGAGCTGGAACTCGCTCACCTCGAACTCGACGGGCAGTGAATATTCGGCCTCGAGCCGGGCCTTCAGCACGTCGAGTTGGAGCGCGCCGACGACGCCGACCAGCGCGGGCGCACCGTCGCGCGGACGGAACACCTGGACCACGCCCTCCTCCGACATCTGCTGGAGCGCTTCCTTCAGCTTCTTCGCCTTCATCGCGTCGGTGAGACGAACGCGGCGGACGATTTCCGGCGCAAAGCTCGGCACGCCGACGAAGTTGAAATCCTCGCCCTCGGTCAGCGTGTCGCCGATGCGCAGCGTGCCGTGATTGGGAATGCCGACCACGTCGCCAGCAAAGGCCTCATCCGCGACCGAACGATCCTGCGCGAAGAAGAATTGCGGGCTCGACAGCGGCATGCTCTTGCCGGTGCGCACCAGCTTCGCCTTCATGCCGCGGCTGAGCTTGCCCGAACAGAGCCGCGCAAACGCAATGCGGTCGCGATGGTTGGGATCCATGTTGGCCTGGATCTTGAACACGAAGGCGCTCATGCGCGGATCGGTGGCCTCGACCTTGCGCTGGTCGCTGTCCTGCGCGCGCGGCTCGGGCGCGAACTTGCCGAGGCCTTCCAAGAGGTCGCCGACGCCGAAATTGCGCAGCGCGCTGCCGAAATACACTGGGGTCAGATGACCCTCGCGGAATGCTTCGAGCTCGAACGGTTTTGACGCTTCGGTGACGAGCTCGAGCTCGTCCTTCACCGCTGACACGTCGAGATTCGCATTGAGCTTGGCGAGTTCTTCGATCTCGATCTGCTGCGCTGCGCCGGTCTTGGCGCCGCCGCCTTCGAGCAGGCGCACGCCGCCATTGACGACGTCATAGGTGCCGAGGAAGTCGCGGCCGCGGCCGACCGGCCAGGTCATCGGCGTGGTGTCGAGCGCCAGCGTCTTCTCGATCTCGTCGAGCAGCTCGAAGACGTCGCGGCTCTCGCGGTCCATCTTGTTGATGAAAGTGATGATCGGGATATCCCGAAGACGACACACCTCGAACAGCTTCCGGGTGCGCGCCTCGATGCCCTTGGCGGCGTCGATCACCATCACGGCGGAATCGACCGCCGTCAGCGTGCGATAGGTGTCTTCCGAAAAGTCCTCGTGGCCCGGCGTGTCCAGCAGGTTGAAGACGAGGCCTTCGAACTCGAAGGTCATCACCGAGGTCACGACCGAGATGCCGCGCTCGCGCTCGATCTTCATCCAGTCCGAGCGCGTGTTGCGCCGCTCGCCCTTGGCCTTGACCTGGCCGGCGAGGTTAATGGCGCCGCCGAACAGCAGCAGCTTCTCGGTCAGCGTGGTCTTGCCGGCGTCGGGGTGGGAGATGATCGCAAAGGTCCGCCGCCGCGACACTTCAGCGGCAAGCGGGGAACGGGCCGGCGATTCGGCTACGGTGGTGGCGATGTCGGACATGGCGGGAGCGTTTGGCAGGGAAAATGGGCCTGATCAAGCCTCATTTGGTGATTGCGGAGCCCTCCGGCCAGCCCCATATCGGCCTTTGGGAGGGACGGCCCTCCCTTTCATAGGTCATTGCCTGCGGGGACGGCCCTGCCTTGCACGGAGGGTCGTCATGGCCTGGAGCATCTTGTTCGTCGCCGGTCTTCTCGAGATCACCTGGGCGATCGGCCTGAAATATACCGAGGGCTTTAGCAAGTTTGTTCCGTCGGTCGTCACGCTCGCGGCCATGGCCGGCAGCATCATCCTGCTCGGGGTTGCTCTCAAATCACTGCCCGTCGGAACCGCCTACGCAGTCTGGACCGGAATCGGCGCGGTCGGCACCGCGACGCTGGGCATCATCCTGTTCGATGAGCCCGCGACCGCTTTCCGGCTCGCCAGCATCGCCTTGATCATCTTCGGAATTATCGGATTGAAGCTCGTTACTTGACGATCTGGACCGCCCACCAGCTCAGCGCGGCCACGATTGCCGCGGCCGGGATCGTGATCACCCAGGCATAGACGATCGAGCTCGCGACATTCCAGCGCACCGCCGAGACACGGCGGGCGGCGCCGACGCCGACGATGGCGCCGGTGATGGTGTGGGTGGTCGAGACGGGAACGCCGAGGAAGGTCGCCATGAACAGGGTCGCAGCGCCGCCGGTCTCGGCGCAAAAGCCCTGCATCGGGGTCAATTTGGTGATGCGCAGGCCCATGGTGCGGACGATGCGCCAGCCACCCATCAGCGTGCCCAGCGCCATCGCGGCCTGGCAGGACAGCACCACCCAGAACGGTACGGAGAATTCGCTGCCGAGATGGCCCTGCGAATAGAGCAGCACCGCGATGATACCCATGGTCTTCTGCGCATCATTGCCGCCGTGGCCGAGCGAATAGAGCGAGGCGGAGGCGAATTGCAGGATGCGGAAGGCGCGGTCGACTGCGAACGGTGTCGAGCGCACCGAGGCCCAGGACACGATCGCCACCAGCATCATCGCGAGCAGGAAGCCGACCAGCGGCGACAGCACGATCGCCAGCACCGTCTTGGACAATCCGCTCCACACCGCCGCCGAAATGCCCGCCTTGGCCATGCCGCCGCCGACGAGGCCGCCGATCAGCGCATGCGATGAGGAGGACGGGATGCCGAGCGCCCAGGTCACGATGTTCCAGACGATGGCACCGACCAAGGCCGCGAAGATCACCTGGGCGTCGACGATCGAGGGATCGATGATGCCGGTGCCGATGGTCTGGGCGACGTGCAGCCCGAACACCATGAAGGCGACGAAATTGAAGAACGCGGCCCAGAACACCGCGAATTGGGGCCGCAACACGCGGGTCGAGACGATGGTCGCGATCGAATTGGCGGCGTCATGCAGGCCGTTCAGGAAATCGAACAGCAGCGCGACGGCGATCAAGCCGACCAGGACGGGAAAACCCAACGCAGCATCCACGGCGCGGCCCTGCCTTAAAGCTTACGCATGATTTGATCGGAAAACCGCGGCACACTTTTCCGCATCATGCGCTACACTTGCTCGATGACGATGCTGTTGATCTCGTTGGCGACGTCATCAAAGCGGTCGGCAACCTTTTCGAGATGGTCGTAGATCTCGACACCGACGATGAAGTCCATCGCGTTGCCGTTGCGATGCTTGAGGAACAGCTCCTTCAGCCCGATGTCGTGGAGGTCGTCGACACGGCCCTCCAGCTTGCCCAGCTCTTCCGTGATCGCGCTCAGCATGGCGACGTTCGGGCCGATCGACTGCATCAGCGGCAGCGCGCGTCCCACCAGATTGGCGCATTCGATCAGAAGCCCGCCGATCTCGCGCATCGGCGGCTCGAAGGCGCGGACCTCGAACAGCATCACGGCCTTCGCCGTCTGCTGCATCTGGTCGATGGCGTCGTCCATCGAGGTGATCAGGTTCTTGATGTCGCCGCGGTCGAACGGGGTGATGAAGGTACGGCGCACTGCCGTCAGCACCTCGCGGGTGATGTTATCGGCGTCGTTCTCGAACTGATTGACGCGCTGGCAATAGACCGGCGTCTCCTCGCCCCCGTTGAGCATGCCCTGGAGCGCGATCGAGCCCTGGATCACGGTCTGGGCATGACGGTCGAACAGGTCGAAGAACCGTTCTTCCTTGGGCAGGAAAGCACGAAACCATCGCATCATGGGGACAGGCTACCGGTTGGAAATGGCCCGGCCCGGAAGGGCCGTCATGAAACTGTCATAGACCATTTTCGATCCACGCGCGTGTCATCTCGCGCCCGCGGAGCCGGGTCATCCACCGCTTTCAAGCGACCGGTAAATCGATTTAAAATCAGCTACTTAGAGCGATCTCCGGAAGTAATGCGCGATTTCACCAATGACGCCGCGGCGGAAGGTGAGCACGCAGATCACGAAGATCCCACCCTGGATCACCGTCACCCACTGGCCGAAGCCCGCCAGATATTGCTGCATGGCGATGATCACGAAGGCGCCGATCACGGGACCGAAAATGGTTCCGAGGCCACCGACCAGCGTCATCAGCACGACTTCGCCCGACATCGACCAGTGCACGTCGGTGAGCGAGGCGTTCTGCGCCACGAATACTTTCAGCGCCCCGGCAAAGCCGGCCAGCGTGCCCGACAGGATGAAGGCCAGGAACTTGTACTGGTCGGTGCGGTAGCCGAGCGAGATCGCCCGCTGCTCGTTCTCGCGGATCGACTTCAGCACCTCGCCGAATGGCGAGTTGATGATGCGGAAGATCAAGAGGAAGCCGGCGAGGAAGCCGACCAGCACGACGTAATAAAGCACCGTCGGCTTGGACAGATCGAACACGCCGAACATGTGCCCTTGCGGGATGCCCTGGATGCCGTCCTCGCCGTGGGTGAACGGCGCCTGGAGGTAGATGAAGTACAGGAGCTGCGACAGCGCCAGGGTGATCATCGAGAAATAGATGCCCTGGCGGCGGATCGAGATGTAGCCGGTGATGATCGACAGCACGAACGCCGCAGCGATGCCGACGAGGATGCCGAGCTCGGGCGGCAGCGCCCACACCTTCAGCGCATGCGCACTGCAATAGCCCGCGGTTCCCAGGAACATGGCGTGGCCGAACGACAGCAGCCCGCCATAGCCGACCAGCAGATTGAAAGCGCAGGCGAGCAGCGCAAAGCACAGCGCCTGCATCACGAAGAACGGATAGACTCCCGTGAACGGCACCGCCGCCAACAGCAGCGCCATCACCACGAACACGATCATCTCGTCGCGCATGGCGCGAGGGGTTGTCGGCAGCGTGTCGTCCGTCAGGGTCGTCATATCAGGCTGCCCTTCCCGTCAATCCCGTTGGCTTCACCAAGAGCACCAGCACCATCAGCACGAACACGACGGTGTTGGAGGCCTCGGGGTAGAAATACTTGGTCAGGCCCTCGATCACGCCGAGCGCAAAGCCGGTGATGATGGAGCCCATGATCGATCCCATGCCGCCGATCACGACTACCGCGAACACGACGATGATGAGGTCGGCGCCCATCAGCGGCCGCACCTGATTGATCGGCGCCGAGAGCACGCCGGCGAGCGCGGCAAGGCCGACACCGAGACCGTAAGTCAGCGTGATCATGCGCGGTACGTTGATGCCGAAGGCGCGCACCAGCGTCGGGTTTTCAGTGGCGGCGCGCAGGTAAGCGCCGAGCTGGGTCTTCTCGATCAGGAACCAGGTCGCAAGGCACACCGCCAGCGAGAACACGACGACCCAGCCGCGATAGACGGGTAAGAACATGAAGCCGAGATTCATGCCGCCCCTGAGCTGGTCCGGAATGGCATAAGGCAGACCAGAGGAGCCGAAGTAGTTCTGGAACACGCCCTGCACGATCAGCGCAATGCCGAAGGTCAGGAGCAGGCCGTAGAGATGATCGAGCCCGGTCAGCCATTGCAGCATGGTCCGCTCCAGGATCATGCCGAAGATGCCGACGATGATGGGCGCGAGCAGCAACGCCCACCAATAGTTGATGCCGCCGAGGCTCAACAGGAAATAGGCGACGAACGCGCCCATCATGTAGAGCGCGCCATGGGCGAAATTGATGATGTTGAGCATGCCGAAGATCACGGCAAGCCCGAGACTGAGCAGCGCGTAGAACGAGCCGTTGATCAGTCCCACCAGTAGCTGAGCGTATAGAGCCTGCATCGATCGATCTCGTACCCAGTCCCGTTTTGTTGACGACGGTGCCCGCCAGCGGACGCTGTCGGTACTACTTCTTCACCAGCGGACAGGCGCTTTCCGAAAGCGGCCTGAAAGCCTGGTCTGCCGCCGTCGTGCCGATCAGCTTGTAGTAGTCCCACGGCCCCTTGGATTCCTCGGGCTTCTTGACCTCGAACAGATAGGCGGGATGGAGCTTGCGGCCGTCCGCGCGGATCGTGCCCTTGCCGAACAGTGGATCGTCCGTCGGAATTTCCTTCATCTTGGCGACGACCTTGGCGCCATCGTGCGGATTGCCACCCAACGCTTCCAGCGTCTTGAAATAATGGATCAGGCCCGAATAGACGCCGGCCTGCACCATCGAAGGCATCGCCTTGTTCTTCATCTTTTCGGAGAAACGCTTGGAGAAGGCCCGGGTGCCGTCGTTCAAATCCCAATAGAAGGTTTCGGTGAAGTTCAGCCCCTGCGCCACTTTCAATCCGAGCGCATGGACGTCGGTGATGAACAGCAGAAGCCCGGCGAGCTTCTGGCCGCCTGCAACGATGCCGAATTCCGCCGCCTGCTTGATCGTGTTGGTGGTGTCGCCACCGGCGTTCGCCATACCGATAATCTTCGCTTTCGACGCCTGCGCCTGCAGGAGGAACGAGGAGAAGTCCGCGGTATTGAGCGGATGCTTGACACTCCCGATCACCTTGCCGCCTGATTTGACCACCACCGCAGCGGTGTCGCGCTCGAGCGCGTGACCAAAGGCGTAGTCGGCGGTCAGAAAGTACCAGGTGTCGCCGCCGGCCTTCACCAGCGCCTGTCCCGTGCTGTTGGCCAGCATGTAGGTGTCGTAGACCCAGTGGATCGTGTTCGGCGAACATTGCGCGTTTGTCAGATCGGACGTCGCCGCACCTGTGTCGATCAGAATCGAATTCTTTTCCCTGACGACATTGTTCACCGCCAGCGCGACGCCGGAGTTCAGCACGTCCATGAAGACGTCGACCTTCTCGACATCGATCCACTGCCGCGCGATCGCAGTGCCGATGTCGGGCTTGTTCTGATGGTCGGCGGAGATGAGATCGACCTTCCAACCCTTGGCTGCAAGCCCGGAATCCTCGATCGCCATCTGCGCGGCCAGCGTCGAGCCGGGACCTCCAAGGTCGGCGTAGAGCCCGGAGTTGTCGGTGAGCACGCCGATCTTGATGGTCTTGTCCTGCGCCATCGCGCCGCTTGTCGCGGCAAGCGCCAGCGCGGTGCCGAGCAGAAATGAAGCGATCGACCGGGTGTTCATGCGGCTTCCCTCTCTAAATATTCTCGTTGGTTCTAACTTCTTTGGCAGTTCTAGACGCCGAGATAGGTGTGGAGCTTGTCCATGTTGGCGGCAAGCTCGGCGTTGGAAAAACCGTCAATGATCTTGCCGTGCTCGACCACGTAATAGCGGTCGGCGACGGTCGATGCGAAGCGGAAGTTCTGCTCGACCAGGAGGATGGTGAAGCCCTCCTTCTTGAGTCGCGCAATGGTATGGCCGATCTGCTGGATGATGACGGGCGCAAGGCCCTCGGTCGGCTCGTCCAGCATCAGGAAGCTCGCGCCGGTGCGCAGGATGCGCGCGATCGCGAGCATCTGCTGCTCGCCGCCCGACAGCTTGGTGCCCTGGCTGTTGAGCCGCTCCTTCAGGTTCGGGAACAGGTCGAAGATCTGATCGAGCGGCAGCCCGCCTTCGCGGACCACCGGCGGCAGCATCAGATTCTCCCGCACGTCGAGGCTGGAGAATATCCCCCGCTCCTCGGGGCAGAACGCGATGCCCATGCGCGCGATCTTGTCGGAGGTCGCGCGGATGATGTCCTGGTTGTTGAACTTCACCGAGCCCGAGCGCTTGCCGATGATGCCCATGATCGACTTCAACGTGGTCGTCTTGCCGGCGCCGTTGCGCCCGAGCAGGGTGACGACCTCGCCCGCATTCACGTCGAAGTTGATCCCGTGCAGGATGTGAGACTCGCCGTACCAGGCTTCGAGGTTGCGGACTTGAAGGATGTTTCCGCCGGTCGCAGCCTTTGCCGGAGCCTGGGCGATCGCAGTGTCAGGCATGACCGGCTCCCAGATAAGCTTCCTTGACGCGTTCGTCCTTGGTGAGCTCGGAGTAATGGCCTTGCGCGAGCACCTGCCCGCGCGTCAGCACGGTGATGATGTCGGAGAGATTGGCCACGACGCTCAAATTATGCTCGACCATCAGAATGGTATATTTCGCGGAGATGCGCTTGATCAGCGCCGCGATCTTGTCGATGTCCTCGTGACCCATGCCGGCCATCGGCTCGTCCAGCAGCATCATCTCGGGGTCGAGCGCGAGCGTGGTTGCGATCTCCAGTGCGCGCTTGCGCCCGTAGGGCATCTCGACCGCGGGCGTATTGGCAAACTCGCTGAGCCCGACATCGTTCAACAGCTCGCGCGCGCGATCGTTGAAGCGGTTGAGCACGGACTTGGAACGCCAGAAGTCGAACGAAGAGCCGTGCTGGCGCTGAAGTGCGACGCGGACGTTTTCCAGCGCCGTGAGATGCGGAAACACGGCCGAAATCTGGAAGGAGCGAACCAGGCCCATGCGGGCCACATCCGCCGGCGCCATCGCAGTGATGTCCTGCCCCTTGTACAGGATCTTTCCGGCAGACGGTTTAAGGAACTTGGTCAAAAGATTGAAGCACGTCGTCTTGCCGGCGCCGTTCGGCCCGATCAACGCATGAATGCTCCCACGGCGAACCTTGAGCGCAACGTCGCGGACGGCGAAGAAGCCCGCGAACTCCTTGGTCAAGCCTTCCGTTTCGAGAATGAACTCATCGGCCAAACAGATTTCCCCCTGCCCGCGCGTGCCGCGCGTGGCTGTCCTTGTTGACTTCGGCTTTCCGGAGGCCTTGGAGCCCATCCGGAACGCCGCCTCCCGGCGCGGAATATGCCGGAGGTGACGGGGGTTAGGCAAGGCGGAAAGCTGAGCAGATCAGGCCTCCGGCTGGGATACAAATGCTCCCTTAGTCGGAGATGTTTTGATGTCGTGCCTGCCCGGCCTCCCGGTTCGCGAAGCACCGGTCATCAAGCCGTCGTTAACGGTCTTTCGTCTCCCGCGCCAGCCTTCATAGAAAATTTTCCCGCGGCGAGGATCATGTGCGGGTTTTGACATGCCGGGAATATTGTTTTGGATTTCGCAAGCGCCGCGCCCTCCGTCGTCAAGTCGATCAGGCAGCGTGATCTCCTGAACACGTGGCTGCGACTTTATGCGCGCCAACAGGTCGCACCGGCGATCTGGGAGTACCAGCCTGCGCGACTCGAGGAAGAGCTGTCCGATCTCATCTATTACACGGTGGACAATTCGACGCCGACGCCGCACCTGACCATCCAGAGCGAAGGCACGCGCATCTCGCGCGCTTATGGAAATACCGGCAAGGGCACCCTGCTGCACGACTATGTCGGACCGCGGCTCGCGCCCTTCGTGATGCCGATCTATCGCGAATGCGTCGCGCGCGCGCTTCCGATCTATAGCGTTGCCGACATCGATGACATCTACGGTCGCATCGTCGCCTATGAACGGCTGCTGCTGCCGTTCCTGACCGAGGACAAGGTCAGCCACGTCATCGCGTCGGTGAAGACCTTCTGCGAAGACGGCGGCTTCGAGATCAAGAATCTGATGCGCGGAAATGACGCGCCGCCGCGTCCGAGGCTGCGCGCCGTAATTGACCGCGACCTCTTTCATCGTGCGCCCGGCCGCATCGCAGCGGCCGATGTGGTCGAGCTCGCCGACCAATCCAGCCCAAGCGTCACCGCCGAGATCATCGAGCTGAACTAACGCGCCTTGGCTCCAACGTTCTTGGCCCCGACTTCCTTTGCATAGATCTCCGGCTTGAAGCCGACCAGCAGCTTGCCGCCGATTTCCAGCACCGGCCGCTTGATCATCGATGGTTGCGCTAGCATCAACGCCAGCGCCTTCTTCTCACCGAGGCCTTCCTTGTCGGAATCGGAGAGCTTCTTGAAGGTCGTGCCGGCGCGATTGAGCAACGTCTCCCAGCCGACCCGGTCACTCCACTGCTTGAGCTTGTCCTTCTCGACTCCCGCCGTCTTGTAGTCGTGAAACGCGTAAGGCACGCCATGGCTGTCGAGCCAGGTGCGCGCCTTTTTCATGGTGTCGCAGTTCTTGATACCGTAGATGATGTTGGGCAAGTCGTTCCTCGCGCATGCGTCGTATCGTGACCGCCGCGTTGTACGAAACTCCGGTTCGCGCGACAATATTCCGAACGACGCCACTCCCGAACGGATACACCATGCACGTCACCCATGATCCCGCGGCCGCCGCCTCGCCGACCATCGACTTCAACAGCTTCCTCGCGGTCGATATCCGCGTCGGCACCATCGTCGACGCCAAGCCGTTCCCGGAGGCGCGCAAACCGGCCTGGCGGCTATGGATCGACTTCGGTCCTGCGATCGGCGTCCGCAAGAGCTCGGCACAGATCACCGAAAATCATCCGCTCGAGTCGCTGGTCGGGCTGCAGGTCGCGGCCGTCGTCAATTTCCCGCCGCGCCAGATCGGCCCGGTCGTATCCGAGGTGCTGACGCTCGGTTTCCCCGATGCTGCCGGCAAGGTCGTACTGGTGCAGCCAAGCAAGCCCGTGCCGAACGGCGGACGGCTGTTCTAGCGGCACACGATCAAGGACCGGGCCGCCGCCTCTGTCGGCGTCCCGCAACGACTTAATCCGCTTTTTCACGGCGTCGGGAGGTCCGGACTTGACCGAAACATCTTTTGGCAATAAAAATGACTGACTAGTCATTTTTTATTTGGATCGGCTTAGTCTTGGCTTTCATTGGCCGATTACTAAAACGATCGATCGGTCAGCTATTTAAGGGACCACCAAATGCCCAAGATCAGCGACAAGCAACGCGAAGGCCGGCGCCAGCAGATCCTCGAAGCTGCCCTCGCCTGCTTCGCTGAAGACGGTTTTCACCAGACCGGCATGGCCGACATCGTCAAGCGATCCGGACTGAGCCATGGCGCGGTCTATCTCTACTTCCAGAGCAAGGACGATCTGATCGAAGCGCTCGCCGATGACCGGCACCGCCGCGAAGCCGTGCTCAACTCGGTCGCGCAAGGATCGGGCGATCCGATCGAAGGACTTCACGCGCTGGTCCGCGTCTATGCGCAATGGCTCACCGATCCCACCGGCGAAGCGCGGCGTCGCGTCGGCATCCATGGCTGGGCCGAGGCCCTGCGCAACCGCCGCGTCCGTACCAGCGTCGTCGAGGGCATCGACATGCCTCGCGCGCTGATCATCGCGCTCATCGAGCGTGGCCAGCATGCCGGCCTCATCAAGCGCGACCTCAGTGCGGACGCGATCGCGCGCGTGCTGATCGCGATCTTCCAGGGATTTGTGCTGCAAAAGTGCTGGGGCGAGGATGTTGACGTCGAGGCCTGCATGGCAGCCGTGGCCGGTGTGATCGAGGGCTTTCGCGCCACCAAGTCTGACATGAAGCGACGAACCAGGGCGTGAGCGATGTCCTGGATTCACGACCTCCTCGCTGGCGCCGGTGTCGGCCTCGTGGGCGGGCTGACATCGGGCTTCATGGGCGTAAGCCCGGGTGGCGGCCTCGTGATCTTCTCCGTCCTGCTGCTCGGCGCCGAGCAGCACGTCGCGCAGGGCACATCGCTGATCGCGCAGGTGCCTCCGACGGGCCTTGCGGGCGTGCGCCGCTACTGGCAGAGCGGCAAGCGCAGCCGGTTGCCATGGATCGGCTGGATCGGCCTCGGATTCCTGATCGGTGGCGCCGGCGGCAGTTACGCCGCGGCCGCGGTCTCCGACTCGGTCCTGCAATGGACTTATGTCGTGTACCTCGTCGCGCTGATCGCTCTGCTGATCCTGCGCCGCGAGCGGAAGGACGCGAGCAACGAGGCCGGCGACCGCAATGATCTGCCCTGGCTACCCCTGCTTCTGATCGGCATGCTCGCCGGATTTTCGTCCGGCTTCATGGGCATCGGCGGTGGCCTCGCGATCACCGTCGGCCTCGCTGCGGGCCTTCGCGTCCCGCAGCATCAGGCGCAACTCATCAGCCTCATCTTCTCGGTCATCCCGACCACCGTCCCTCCGGCCTGGATCTACTGGAGCAAGGGCTTGATGGTCGGCTGGCCCGCCATCATCGGTATTTTGGCCGGACTCTGGATCGGCACCGATCTCGGCGCACGCGCGGCCAATGGCGTCAGCAAATCAGTGCTGCGCCGGCTGATGATCGGCTTCGTTGCATTGATGGCGCTCTACATGAGCTACAAGGCGTTGTTCTAGCCTCACGGCCGCTTCGGAATGTTCAGCCCGCGCTGCACGGCCGGACGTGCAAGGCCCCTTTCGAGCCAGGCACCGACCGACTTGAACTGGCTGAATGCGACGAGATCGCCGGCGCCGTAGAAGCCGATGAGATTGCGGACCCAGCCGAGCATGGAGATGTCGGCGATGGTGTAATCGTCATCCATGAACCATTGCCGACCGGCGAGATGCGCCTCCATCACGCCGAGCAGGCGCTTGGACTCGTCCACGTAGCGTTCGAGCGGCCGCTTGTCCTCAAACTCCCTGCCGGCGAATTTGTGGAAGAAGCCGACCTGGCCGAACATCGGCCCGATGCCGCCCATCTGGAAATGCACCCACTGGATGGCCTGGTAGCGGCGTGCGGCGTCCTCCGGCAGAAGCTTGCCGGTTTTCTCGGCGAGGTATTGCAGGATCGCCCCGGATTCGAACAGCGGCAGCGGCCTGCCGCCGGGGCCGTTGGGATCGAGAATCGCCGGGATCTTGCCGTTCGGATTGAGCGAGAGGAATTCGGTCGTGTTCTGGTCGTCCTTGCCGAAATCGACAAGATGGACTTCGTAAGGCAATCCGATCTCCTCCAGCATGATCGAGACCTTGACGCCGTTCGGCGTCGGCAGCGAATAGAGCTGAAGCAGTTCGGGATGTTTCGCCGGCCAACGTTTGGTGATGGGAAAAGCAGATAGAGCGGACATCGGGACCTTTGATGCATGGACTGAGGCGTGCTCAATCTAGGCAGGACGCCGTGCGGCGCAAGTCACTATTCGTCCCTGCGAGCCCTCGCTTATGGCGGCAGCGTTGCCATCGCCACGACCGGAGTCATTGCGTCGTGTTGCAGTCGGTACTCGATGAACCGTTGACCCGTGATCAACAGCAGGGCCGTAAAGGCAATCGCCAGCATCGCGGTCGCCAATTGGCAGACGTCGTACATGGTGTTTTGTCCCTCAACAGTCATTGGCCAACGACCGTTCAAGGACCATGTTCCTTGCCCGCTTGAAAATATTGCCGCATTTTCCCACTCCCCGAGACAAGGCCATCGCAGTGTTCCAGCCGCCCGCGCAGGGACCATTGAGCCTTCCAAGCGTTATCGCCGGATGAGCATCGAGAAGCGCGCCCTGCTCGACCATGCTAAGCGGTGTCGCCGTGTCGCCGGCGAACTCGCGCATAACGCCGCCGCGCGGCGGTTGCAGTCAATGGCCGAGGAGTACGAGGAGAGAGCAGCAAGACTGGACGACGATGGCGTTGATGTGAAGCAGAGCCATGCCCGTCGCTGCCACGCGGGAGACGGAAGCGATCGCGAGGGCCACGGAGGCCTCAATAGTTGATCTCCATTCTCAGCCCCCGCGGATCGATCTCGTCGTCGCCGACACGTTGCGTGCTATCGCGCGCCGCGACCGCGCAGGCGCAGGCATCGATGAGATCATCGCGGCCGATACCGGTGCGGTAGCGAAGCGTCAGCCATTTCGGCAGGCGCGTGAATCCGCGCCGCTCCAGGAGCGCGATGCGCTGTTCGCGGCCTTGCGCCGACGTCTTCTTCGCAAGATGGACTCGTCCTGCCAGATTCCAGAAAATCAATTCCGGATGGGCTTCGCCGATGCTGGCTTGACGCGCCGGCGTCATGATCGCGTCGACGTCCCTAATCTTGTCTCTGATATTCCAGAGCTGCGCGGACACGCCCCTGCCCTCGCCCTCATGCGCCCAATAATGGCGATTGGCCGCCGCCATATCCGGAAACGTCCAGAGGTCGCGGCGCGCGCCGAGAAATACGGCAGGCCCGATCAATTCGCGTGCACGCAGATCGCAAGCGCGATAGCCGCTCGGATTCAACCCGATCGGCATGTCGATCATCGCACGCGCATGCGGCATCGCGAGCAGGCGCGTCAGGCCCGGTGAATAATCGAAGCCGTGATCGCCGCGCTCATCGATCCAGGCCGCGACCCAACCGAAGCGAAATCCATCGAGACCGAGATAGGTTGGCACGTCGTGCGTCCGTCATTTCCAATTTCTCACGCGCGCCGCTTGACGCCCGCAAGTTGCGGGCGTATGTGCCGCGCCCTCGCGATCACTTCCGTTCGCGCAAACAGTGAACCCAGTGATGAAGCACAGCTACGAAAGATTTGCGCGTCTGTCGAATGGCCTGCGGCCAATCGATTGCGCATGCTCGGCTCATGGGAGCGATCTTGCCTGACCGCAAGATCGACAGTCCGCTTCTCACGGACCCTCCCGAGCCTGCCGCTCCGGAGGGTTTTTTGTTGCCCGCCGCGCGGTCCATTCAGACATCCCGGCAATGGCCGGAACCGGAGACCCGGATCCCGGGGCTCGCGCAAACGATGCGCGTGCCAAACCGCCTGGACTCGCGTCAACAGCTTCTCTGAGGCGCCCCGTTGCGTGGATCGCTGCGTCGGAGACGGCGTTTAATTGATGCGCAACGACAACGACCCCGGACGCGCGCCCGGAGCCAGTGAAACCTCTGACATGAACCGTACGTTTACTCTGCAGTGCGCGCGGGATGTGAAACAGGACTCACGACCATGCGACGACCCGATCCCTACATGGAACGCGCCCGCGAGCTCTGCCTCGCCGCCGGCATCGATCCCGACTCGCGCGTCGGCGAAGGACGCGGCCAGCCAGCCTGGTGCTCGTACCGGGACGCCGCGCGCAAGGAGCAACTCGCGCGCGAGGCCAACACCGCCGCGAGCGAGATCGCGAACCTGCGTCCGCAGGAGGCGCGCTTCCAGAACGCGCCGCTGAAGATCTTCGGCCCGCATGAGGAGGCGACCGTGGCGCAGATGCGCAACTGCATGGCGGTCGGCAATGTCGTATCCGGCGTGATCTGCGCCGACGGCCATCTCGGCTACGCCCAGCCGGTCGGCGGGGTCATCGCCTACGAGAAGCAGATCAGCATCTCCGGCGTCGGCTTCGACATCGGCTGCGGCAACATGGCTGCAAAGCTCGACACCCGCTTCGACGACATCGCCGACATCGTGCCCACGATCATCCGCGACGTCGCCAAGACGGTCTCGTTCGGTGTCGGCCGCGCCAATGCCGAGCGGGCCGAGCACGCGCTGTTCGACGATGGCGACGCCTGGCGCGAGAGCGACATGGAGGCCTACCGTCAGAAAGCGATGAGCCAGCTCGGCACGGTCGGATCGGGCAACCACTATGTCGACCTCATGCGTGACGAGGAAGGCTTTGTCTGGATCGGCGTCCATTTCGGAAGCCGCGGCCTCGGACACACCTCCGCGACGCGCTACCTCAAGGCCGCCGGCGGCAAGGATGGCATGAACGTCCCGCCCGCCGTGGTCGACGAGGAGTCCGAGCTCGGCCGCCGCTACATCGCGGCGATGCAGCTCGCCGGGCGTTACGCCTATGCGGGTCGCGAGTGGGTCGTCGAGCGGGTCCGCCAGATCATCGGCGGCAGCGTGACCGAGAGCGTGCACAACCACCACAACTATGCCTGGCGTGAGACCCACGACGGCAAGGATCTGTGGGTGGTGCGCAAGGGCGCGACGCCGGCGTTTCCCGGCCAGAAGGGATTCGTCGGCGGCTCGATGGGCGACGATGCCGTCATCCTCGAAGGCGTCGACAGTCCGGAGGCCAAGGCTTCGCTGTACTCGACCGTGCACGGCGCCGGCCGCCTGTTCGGACGACGGGAAGCGAAGCGGCGCTTCTCGCGCGCGGAAATGGACCGCTGGCTGAGCGAGCGCGGCGTCACCCTCGTTGGTGCCGACCTCGACGAGAGCCCGATGGCCTATCGCCGCCTGCCGGACGTGCTGGCGCAGCACGCCGGCACCGTGCGGGTGCTGCACACGCTGCGGCCGTTCGCCGTCGCCATGGCCGGCGAAGGCGAGTTCGATCCGTGGAAGGACTGACGCAAATGACGGGCGGGAGGCGATGCCTTTCCGCCCGTTTGGCGTTGACGCCGCACACGCCGTACGCGCATCAGCCTCCGGCCGCCTGATAGGCCAGGCGCTTGAACTCGAAGAAGAACGGATTCCAGAAGCCCATGTAGCGCTGGGTCATCAGCACGCCGGCGGTGTTTGCCTCAGGGCAGATCCACCAATGGGTGCCAGCAAGCCCGCCCCACTGGAATTCGCCAATCGAATTCGGGGGATCGAACGGCGTCGGTGCGAAGGTGACGGCACCGCCGAGGCCAAAGCCCTTGCCGGGGATCGGCCCGAGATTGGCGAAGCGGATGGTCTGGCCGGCGGGCAGTTGGTTCGTCATCATCTGCCGCAGCGTCTCCGGCTTCAGCAGCGCATCAGAACCGGGCAGCAGTGCGCGCACCAGCGCCAGCATGTCGGCCAAGGTCGAGACCAGACCGCCGCCGCCGGACAACCGCGGCAACGGCCGCCGATAGGCCTGAGGATAAGGCAGATGATCGGCCCGCGTGAGGCCGGGCTTCATCGGATCGAGCACATCAGCGCCGTTATAGAGTGCGACCAGCCTGCCTTGCTGCGCTTCCGGCACGTGGAAGCCGGTATCGATCATGCCGAGCGGATCGAAGATGCGCGCCTTGAGGAAGGCGTCGAGCGGCTGGCCGGAGACGACCTCGACGACACGACCGAGCACGTCGGTCGCCACCGAATATTCCCAGCCGGTGCCGGGATGATAGGACAACGGCAGATCGGCAAGCCGGTCGATCATGTCGGAGAGCGGCGTCAGCGGATTGAGCACGCGCGCCTCGTTGTAGCCTTTGAACAGCACCGTGCCGGGATCGAAGATGCCGTAGCTGAGCCCGGACGTGTGGGTCAGCAGCTGGCGGATCGTGATCGGGCCCCTCACCGGCTCTACATCGGCAAGGCTCGCAGCGCCCGGCTTCAACACCTTGCGATGGCCGAGCTGCGGCAGAAATTTCTCGACGGCATCATCGAGCCCGACGCGGCCTTCCTCGACCAGCAGCATGATGGCGCAGGTGATGAAGATCTTGGTGTTGGAGAAGGCGCGGAAGATGTGGTCGGGCCGCAGCGCAGTGCTGCTCTCGCGGTCGGCGAACCCGACGCATTGCTGGTCGACGACATCGCGGCCCCGCAGCACCGCCCAGGATGCACCCGGGATGATCTCCTGATCGACATAACGCTGCATCGCCGTCCGTGCGGCGGAAAAATCTGGTGTCCTGGCGTCCATGTGTTTTCCCCAATGATCGTCGGGTCGGATATAGCGGGAATTCGCGGGAAATGAAGATCCCCCGCGAGCGCTATCCTCCCTTCATGAACGCAGTGACATGCAGGCGACGCCGAATCCGCATGCCCTGCCGCTCGTACAGCGCAATCGCAGACGTATTCTTGGTAAACACGTGCAGGAACGGAAATTCGCCGCGGGCCTCGATCTGCCGCGCGACCGTCGCGAGCAGCGCCTGCGCATAGCCGCGCCCGCGATGATCAGGGTGGACGCAGACGGCCGTCATCTCCGTGAAATTGCCTGGCTTCATCCGCTCGCCGGCCATCGCGATCAGTTCGCCGCCGGCACGGATACCGAAGAACGTGCCGAGTTCGTGCGTGCGCAGCGCGAATGGACCGGGCTTGGTCAGCTCGGTCAGCGCCATCATGGCAGGCACGTCGGCGGGCCCCAGCGTGACGATCTCGGCATCGCGGAGCGGACTGTCGGCCGGCGATCCGATCATCTGCTCGCCGCTCTCGGCGAGCACGACCTTGAAGCCGGCGGGGACATCGACGGGCTCCGGCGTGAACAATGCAGCGACCTGCGAGCCCGACATGAGATCACCGAGCGCGGCGAAGCTCGCCGCCGACATGTCGACCATGTCGGCAAAGGGCGTCATGTCCACAGGATAGCGCAGCGCGCGCGGGCCGCCTTCGGCCAGATGTTTCTGGCTGGTTGTCAGCGCGCTCCAAATCGGACGATCCAGCAGCGCCACATCGCTGTCGGACACCGGCCTAGTCCTTGTCGAAGCTGACGATCACCGCCGCATTGGCGATGAGAATGGGGTCGTTGGCCACTTCCGTGGCCGAGGGAATCTCCAGCCCGCCCTTGACTGCGTTGACGGTCACCGTGCCGTAAGGCAGCTCCTTGGCGACCGCTTCCTTGTCGACGGCTTCCGGATTCGGCACGCCGATCGTGACGTCGACGTACATGTCGTTCGCGGTCTTGCCGATCATCCGGAAAAATCCGAGGCTCGAATGCCTGATCGCGTCCGACACCGCCCGCTTCGCCGCCTTGGTGGCGTCCCTGCCGTGGACGTCGACGCCCATGCCCATCTCGGTGACACAACGAACGCGAGTCATTTCCTGATTCCTGTCATTGGTTTGGTGATTGAGAGTGTCGGCGATCGGAGATCGCGACACAAGTGAGATCCTCACGTTGGTAGGAGGTCTCAGCCGAAAGCTCCGTCATTGCGAGCGCAGCGAGGCAATCCAGACTGTGGCCGCGGAAAGATTCTGGATTGCTTCGCTGCGCTCGCAATGACGAGTGTGGTGAGAGCATCGACTCACGCCTTCGATTTCTCATGCGCCCGCAGCTCGTCGACCAGCACGCGCACGTTCTCCGAATAATCGATTGGGATCGAGACCAGGTGCACGCCGCCCTCCTTGAAGGCCGCCTCCAGCGTCGGGCCGAAGCTGTCGATGCTCGCGATACGATGCCCCTTGGCGCCGTAGGCCTTCGCATAGACGACAAAGTCCGGATTTCCAAAGGTCATGCCGTAATCGGCAAAATGATCGACCGCCTGCTTCCAGCGGATCATGCCATAGGCGTTGTCCTCGAGCACCAGCACGACGAGATTGAGCTTGAGGCGAACGGCGGTCTCCATCTCCTGGCTGTTCATCATGAAGCCGCCGTCGCCGGCGACCGCGAGCACGCGGCGGTCCGGATGGAGCATCGCGGCCATCATCGCCGACGGCAGGCCGGCACCCATCGTCGCCAGCGCGTTGTCGAGCAGCAGCGTGTTGGCGACACGGGTGCGGTAATTCCGCGCGAACCAGATCTTGTACATGCCGTTGTCGAGCGCGACGATGCCGTTCTCCGGGATCACTTGGCGGATCTCGTGCACGATCCGCTGCGGCGTCGGCGGCCAGCGCGCCTCGGTGGCGCGATCGCCGATGTGACTGAGGATCTCTTCGCGCAACGGCAAGAGCGCCGCCGCCTGCGGCAGCTTGCCTTCGAGCCGGTCGGCGAGCAGCTCCAGGCTCGGGCCGACGTCGCCGACGACCTCGGCGTCGGGAAAATAGACCAGCTCGACGCTCGCCGGCGTGTAGCTCACGTGAATCACCTTCGGCCCCGCCGGCCCCATGATGAAAGGCGGCTTCTCGACGGGGTCGTGGCCGATCGCGACGATCAGGTCGGCGGCATCGATCGCGTCATGGACGTAGTCGCGTTCGGACAGCGCGGCAGTCCCCATATAGAGATTGGTGCCGCCGGGCACGGTGCCCTTGCCCATCTGCGTGGTGAAGAAGGGAATGCCGGTCCGCCGCACGAAGCTTGCGATTCCATGCGTCGACCGCGGCCGGCTGGTCGCAGCGCCCATCATCACCAATGGGCGTTTTGCGGCCAGGATCATCTCGGCGGCGCGGTCAAGCGCGGCGCGATGGGCGACCGGAATTTCGATCGGATGGACCGGAATGACCGGGGCGGCGGGCACTTCATCGCCGGCGATATCTTCGGGCAATTCGAGATGCACCGGCCCCGGCCGCTCTTCCATCGCGACGCGAAAGGCGTCGCGCACCACGGTCGGGATGCTGGAGGCGCTGACGATCTGCCGCGACAATTTCGTCAGCGGCTTCATGGTCGCGACCACGTCGACGATCTGAAAACGCGCCTGCCGGCTGCTCATGATCGGCTTCTGGCCCGTGATCAGGATCATCGGCATCGCGCCGAGATGCGCATAGGCCGCGCCGGTGGACAGATTGAGTGCGCCAGGTCCAAGCGTCGACAGACATACGCCGGGCTTGCCGGTCAAGCGCCCATGCGTGGCGGCCATGAAGGCGGCGGCCTGCTCGTGGCGGGTCAGGACCAGCTCGATCCTGGAGGTGCGGAGCGATTCGACCAGATCGAGATTCTCCTCACCGGGTACACCGAAGATGCGGTCGACGCCCTCGTTCTCCAGCGCCGCGACAAACAGGTCCGATCCCTTCACCTTGCGTTCCTGCCCGCTCATGTTGTCCCCGCTTGCTGTGCTGACTCCTGCGTGTCACAGGAAGGGCCTATGGTAGCGGCTCGCGGCGCGGACACAACTCACAAAGCGGCGCGCGACCGCTTCAACATCGTCATTGCGAACGGAGCGAAGCATTCCAGACTTTTTCGGCGGATAGATTTCTGGATTGCTTCGCTGCGCTCGCAATGACGGAGTGTCGAGTGGCGGCATACCTCCCTCTCGTGTCCCGGACGCGCTGCAACGCTCTTGGCGTTGCAGCGCAGAGCCGGGACCCAGCAGGCCGCGCACTCGCTGATGCATGGGCCCCGGCTCTGCAGCGCATCACTTCGTGCTGCGCAGCGTCGGGGGCACGAGACCGTTACGGCGCGCAGCGCAGTCCGAGGTTTTCCGATTTCCCTTCGCTCCATCCGCGTCGCGAATCTCTTCTGCGAGCTCAGGCGCGCTGCCCTTCCCGGGCCGAAGTTCCTCGCCCAACAAATCAGCACCAAATGGCCGCATATGAGTCCGCAACCTTTGGCGGCGTGGAGGATTCATGGTCAGCGACTCTTCTGTCGCGATCTCAACTGCCAACCTCAAAGGAGTTCACATGGCTCTTCTCGGAAACCTGCTCGGCACGGTCGATGGCCTGCTTGGAACAGCAACGGGTGCGCTGTCAGGCGTCGCCGATGCAGGTGGAAGTGCAACGGCCGGCGCCAGCGGCTCGGTCGATCTGTCCCACACGCTCGATGTGGGAGCGCTGATCGAGACCAACCCCAGCATCGACGTCTCCGCGCCGGGGCTTGCGGGAACCGGCGGCATCGACGCATCGATCTCCGCGCCGACCGCGGTCGGCCTTAGTGCGGACGTCGGCCATCTCGATGTCGGTGGCCTCCTCCACGGTCTGGTCTGAGTAGCAATTCCCCAATGACCGATAGTGACGTGGGGCCTCGGCCCCACGTCACGCCATGCATAGCCGCCAGCGTCCCGGCGCAGGCTCTTTTGACACCTTAAGGACATTCAGATGGCGGCAGCGCTCTTGAAGGTCGCAGACGAGGCGGCGGAGCAGCCCTATCGTCGCGGCGACGACGTGCGCGAGGCGCTGAAGAAGCTCTGGCCGCACTTTCTCTGGGCCGGATTGTTCTCGAGCGCGATCAACCTGCTCTACCTCTCTTCACCGCTCTATCTGATGCAGGTGTATAACCGCGTCCTGCTCAACGAAAACATCTCCACGCTCGTTCTGCTCACCCTCATCCTCGCCATCGCGCTTCTGACCATGGCAGGCCTCGACGCCGTCCGCGCCTGGATCCTGATCCGCTGCGGCATACGGCTCGACATGGAGCTGTCGACGCGCGTGTTCGAGGCGCTGGTGGTACGATCGGCCGAGCGCGGCGCCTCGCGTGGCGCCCAGCAGCTGCGCGATCTCGACCAGTTCCGCACCTTCGTGACGGGCTCCGGCATTTATTTTGCGTTCGACCTGCCCTGGATTCCGATCTATCTGCTGCTGCTGTTCTTCATCCATCCTCTGCTCGGCCTCGTCGCCACCATCGGCGCGCTGTTGCTGCTGGGGCTCGCAGGCGTGAACGAGGTCCTGACCCGCAATCCGATGAAGCAGGCCGAGGCGTCCGGCAACCAGTCCTACGTCTTCACCGAGAACGTGCTGCGCCACGCCGACGTGATCCGCGCCATGGGCATGCAGCCGGCGGTCGAACGCAACTGGCAGAGCCAGCGCTCCGCGATGCTGGTGCAGCAGGCGGTCGCCAGCGACAAGAATGCGGTGATGACCTCGTCGATCCGGTTCTTCCGCCTGCTGCTGCAATCCCTCATGCTCGGTGCCGGCGCCTGGCTCGCCATCGATCATGCCATCACGCCCGCGACGATTTTCGCCGCCAGCATCGTCATGGGCCGTGCGCTGGTCCCGGTCGAGCAGGCGGTCGGCACCTGGAAGCAGTTCATCGGCGCGCGCGACGCCTACACGCAGGTGCGCGACCTGCTCGCCACCATCGACCTCTCCACCCCCCAGACCATCGTGCCGAGGCAGCGCAACACGGTCGATGTGCGCGAGCTGGTCTGCGAATTGCCGTCACGGCCCGAACCGGTGCTGAAAGGCCTGTCCTTCGAGCTCGCCGGCGGGAAGGCGCTCGGCATCGTCGGGCCGAGCGGCTCGGGAAAGAGCACATTGGCGCGCCTCCTGGTCGGCGCGATGGCACCCGCTGCCGGGCGGCTGCGCTTCGGCGGGCTCGACTACAATCACTGGGATCCCGTCGAGTTCGGCCGCCATGTCGGCTATTTGCCGCAGGATGTCGGCCTGTTCGCCGGCACCGTACGCGAGAACATCGCGCGCTTCGGCGATGCCTCGACCGACGAGATCATCGACGCTGCCGTTCGCGCCGGCATCCACGACATGGTGCTCGACCTGCCCCGGCAGTACGACACGCGGCTCGGTGTCGGCGGCGTCGGTCTCTCCGGCGGCCAGCGGCAGCGGCTCGGCCTCGCGCGCGCCCTGCTCGGCCGCCCGCCGCTGCTGGTGCTGGACGAGCCCAACGCCAATCTCGATGGGCCCGGCGAAGAGGCGCTGAAGGCCGCGCTGCTCAGCGCCAAGGCGGACGGCGCAGCCGTCATCGTCATCACTCACCGCACCACGATCCTCGACATCGTCGACGTCATGATGGTGCTGCGAAGCGGCATGCTCGACATGCTCGGCCCGCCCGGCGAGGTCTATCAGGCCTTGCAGCAGGAGGCTGCCGCACGGACGGCCGCATCATGAGCACGCTCGGTGCAACCTATATTGCCGACCGCGAGCGCGCCTATTACGCGCGGCCGGGACGGCCCGCCTTGGTCGGCGCGATCGTGGTCGGCGCATTCGCTTCCGCCATGATGTTGTGGGGCACACTCGCCCCGATCTCGGGCGCGGCGATCGCCAGCGGCAATCTCCAGGTGGAGGGACGACGCCAGAGCGTGCAGCATCCCTATGGCGGCGTGATCCGCCAGCTTCTGGTCCGCGACGGCGCTCACGTCGAAAAGGGGCAGCCACTGCTCGTTCTCGACGACAGTGATCCCCGCGCCAAGCTGGACGTGCTGGTCGCCGACCGCGACGCCTCGCGCGCGGCGCAAGCGCGGCTGATGGCCGAGCGCGACGGCCAGGCCGCGCCGGAGTTCGGCGTCGATCCGAGGGATGCGAGGCCCGCGCTGCGACAAGCGATGGCGAACGAGATTGCGATGATGGCCGCGCGAAAGCACCAGTTCGAAGCGGAGACCGCCGTGCTCCGGCGCAAGATCGCCGAGCTGAACGCGCAGATCGACGGCACCCAGGCGCAGCTCACCGGCACCGAGAAGCAACGCGAATTGCTCTCCGACGAGATGACCGGCGCGCAGCATCTGTATGAGCAGGGCTACACGCCGAAGACGCGAATCCTGGCCTTGCAGCGCGAGGACGCCAAGCTCCAGGCCGACATCGGCGCGCAGCGCGCCAGTATCGCCGGCATGCAGCAGCAGATCGCGCAGAACGAGGCCGAGATCGCCAAGGCCGAGCGTGCCCGGATGAGCGAGATCACCGATCAGCTCCGCTCGACCGAAAACAAGCTGGCCGAGCTCGCCCCGAAGATCGACGCCGCGACCGACGTCGTCACCCGTACGCAAATCCGCGCACCGGCGACCGGATCCGTGGTCGGGCTTGACGTGTTCACCGAAGGCGGCGTGATCCAGCCCGGCGCAAAGCTCATGGACATCGTGCCATCGGACAATCCGCTGATCGCGGATGCGCAACTCAAGCTGTCCGACATCAACGACGTCACGGTCGGCCGCCGCGCCGAAATCCGGTTGACCGGCGTCAACTATGTCGAGCGGCCCCGCCTCTACGGCACCGTGCGAACGGTCTCTGCCGACCGCGTCACCAACGACAAGGCCGGCGGCCCCGGCTATTACGCCGTCGAAGTCTCGCTGGAGCCGGAGGACGTCAAGAAGTCGCGCATCGAATTGCAATCGGGCATGCCGGCCGAGGTGATCGTGCCGACGCGGCCGCGCACGCTGTTCGAATATCTGTTCGGGCCGCTGCGCGACGAGCTGACCCGCGCCTTCCGCGAACGCTGACGAGGAACAATGGCTGCATCCGAGCAGAACAACCGCCGCGCCGAAAAGGCCGAGATTGCCCGCAACATCACGACGGAAGAGACGGTCGCATTCATGACCGCTCTGGTCGCCTTCCTGAAGGAGGCCGAGGCCGCCGGACATCATGGCAGCAGCGATGCTCAACCGGTGGATCTGCCGTCCGCCCCCGCGCACCTTGGCGATCCGACGCCGGCTGAGACGACGCCGGGCGACCGCCAACCGATCTCTGGCGATCAGCATGCCGACGCGAGCGCACCTCCGACGGACGAAACGTCAACAGCGCTTCATGCCGACGTCGCGGCTGCCGCCGTGTCGCATGCCGATGGGGGCGTCGATGTCGCCGCCACCCGGGACGTCCCGGTCAGCGCGACGGCTCCCGCTGACAGTCACGCCGCGACTCCCATTGCTCCCGTCGCGTCCGATCATCCTGAAGGTATCAGCACCAGCTCCACTCACGCCGATGTCGCGACCTCCGTCTCCATCGATCCGGCGTCGTCCCTGCACGAGCTCGGCAGCACGATCACGAACCTTGTCGACACCTCGCTGGCGGCGGTGTCGCACACGCTGGACAGTCTGAGCACGACAGTGACCCAGTTGACGTCGGCCGTAACCGGAACGATTGGCCAGCTCACCGACAGTGTCACCGGCCTCGTCGGCGGCTTGCTGCATTCCGTCGGTGGCGACACACATGACGCGTCCACCCCCGACCTGGTCAACGCGCTGGTCACGGATATCGTGAGCACGCCGCCGGCCTCGCACCATGACAGCGCCACGACGCACCATGCCGATATCAGCGGACTCGATACCGCCGGCGCGGTGCCGATGGCGGCGCTGCCACCGCTGACGATGCATCTCGGCTTTCTTGGCCAGCCGAGCGACAGCCACGATATCCACGACGGCGCGTTCTCTGCGCTCGGCGTACATCATTTCTAGGGCATTCCAAATCGACGCCGAGGGCAGTTCGCGTTGACAGCTAGGTATATCTGACTAAAGTCAGACATTATGCTCGACCCCGTCTCCCGCGTCCGCCGCTTCAACCGCGCCGTCACCTCTGCCGTCGGTGCGCTCGATACCTCGTTTCTGGGCCGTGGCCGGCCGCTCGGCGCGGCGCGGGTGCTCAACGCGATCGGGCACGGACGCTCGGACGTGGCGGAGATCCGCGACTATCTCGGCCTCGACTCCGGGCTGATGAGCCGGCTGCTCCGCAGCCTCGAGGACGAAGGGCTGATCGAGACCAACGCGCGTGAGGACGATGCGCGCCGGCGGATGGCAAAGCTCACGCGCGCGGGCCGGCGCGAGTTCGCGGCCTATGAGGCGCTGTCGAACGCGCAGGCCGACGGCATCCTGGCGCAACACTCGCAAGCCGAGGCGCTGCTGGCGGCGATGGACCTGATCGCCTCCGCGCTGACGCGCGAGCGAGTCACGCTGGACGAGATGGACCCGCAAAGCGCGGAGGCCCGCCATTGCCTCGGCGAGTACTATGCCGAGCTCGGGCGCCGCTTCAAGCAGGGGTTTGATGTCTCGCGCTCGCGCGATCCCGATGCCAAGGACATGCGCCGGCCGCGCGGCACCTTCATCGTTGCGATCTCGGACACGCTGCCGATCGGCTGCGTCGGATTGAAGGGCACCGATCACGGCTATGCCGAGATCAAGCGTCTGTGGGTGGCGCCCGCCGCGCGCGGGTTGCGGCTCGGCCGCCGCCTGATGGATGCGACCGAGGACGCTGCGCGCGAACTCGGCATCACGCTGCTGCGGCTCGACACCAACAGCGCGCTGCCCGAGGCCGGCCAGCTCTACCGCAGCACCGGCTGGCGTGAGATCCCGCGCTTCAACGACGATCCCTACCCCGACCTGTTCTTCGAAAAGCAACTGTGACGCCGCGAGGCGAATTCGCCTCTGCTGCGTTGTGCTTGCAGCATGGGAGCTTCCCGATGAACAGCGCCGATCTCGCCGAGACCTATCGCAGCTACATCGCCTGCCTGAACCGGCAGGACTGGCCGGCCCTCGGCCGGTTCGTGCATGACGAAGTCGTCCACAACGGCCGGCCGCTCGGGCTGTCCGGCTATCGCGCGATGCTGGAGCAGGATTTCCGCGAGATTCCGGATCTGCGCTTCAAGATCGCGCTGCTCACCTCAGATCCGCCCACCATCGCCTGCCGGCTGACATTCGACTGCACGCCGGCCGGAAAATTCCTGGGCTTCGACGTGAACGGCAAGCGCGTGTCCTTTTGCGAGCACGTCTTCTATGCGTTCCACGATGGACGGATCCGGCAGGTCTGGTCGCTGATCGACAAGACGGCGATCGAGGCGCAGCTCTGACGCTGCGCCTCGATCTGGAACTCATGCCGGCACCGGTGCCGCCTCGCCTTGCGGCTTTGCGAAGGGGCGGAACGTCATTGCCATCAGGAAGGCGCCGAGGCCCATCGCCCAGGAGGCGATATAGAGCCAGGCATAACTCGAGAACGCGTCGTAGATCAGGCCGCCTGCGAGCGGGCCGGTCGCCATGCCGAGGCTGCCGGCCATCGCGGAGCCGCCGATCACCGTGCCCATCATCTTGAGCGGAAAGTTCTCGCGAATGAGAACGGCATAGAGCGGCATGGTGCCGGCATAGATGAAGCCGAAGACGGCGCCGACCGCGTAGAACGTGGCGAGCTGATGCGCGAAGACATAGGCGAGTGCGCCGAATGCCTGGAGCAGGAGACCCGTGACCAGTACGCGCTTGGCACCGAAGCGGTCGCCGAGCACGCCGAAGGCGATGCGCCCGCCGAGGCCGGCAAAACCCTCGATGCTGTAGATCGTCACCGCCGCGACCAGCGGAATGCCGCAGCTCACCGCATAGCTGACGGTGTGGATGATGGGACCGGAATGAGTGGCGCAGCAGAAGAAGTTGGTGGCGAGCAGGATCAAGAATTGCGGCGAGCGCAGCGCCTCGCCCATCGACAACTCGCCCTGCGCTGCGCCCTCGCCCTTTGGTGCAGCGGCAGCATGCGCGAGCGCCGGCGGACGGCGCACCAGGAACGAGACCGGGATCATGATGGCGCCGACCACCAGCGCGACGATCTGCATGGAGGTACGCCAATCGTGGCCGGAGACGAGCCAGGCCGCGAACGGTGCCATCGTCATCGGCGCCATGCCCATGCCGGCCGAGACCAGCGACACGGCGAGGCTGCGTTGGGTCTCGAACCAGCCGGTCACGGTCGCCATCATCGGCGCGAAGATCGCCGCGCAGGCCGCCCCGACCAGGAGGCCGAACACGAACTGGAACACGATCAGCGAGGCCGCATGGCTCGCGGCGAACAGGCTCAGCGCCAGCACGGTCGATCCCGTCAGCACCACCGGCCGCGGCCCGAATCTGTCCGTGAGCGTGCCCCAAGCCATGCTGGTGAAGGCCATGGCCAGAAAGCCGATCGTCATCGCGCTGGAGATGCCGGTCACCGACCAGCCGGTGTCCTTCGCGATCGGCTGCAAGAATACCGGCAGCGAAAACATGCCGCCGATCGCGACGCAGCCAAGCAGGCCGCCGGCGGCGACGATCACCCAGCGGTAGGGGGATTGAGTCATTTTGGTCTCCCGTCAGATCTGTCTGGGTGGAAGACGAACGGGAACAGCGCCGGCCGACAGCGCAACGTCATTTTTGCCGCACGCTTTTGTGACCTGCCGATAAAATGTGCGAAAACAACCCCATGCACAGTAGCCGCCCCCTGCCGGATCAATGACTTACGGCCTTGCGACCGCGATTTGACGCGTCGGGCAAAAACACCGGCCCAATGGCATCATCCCGCAGATCCTGATCTCGTCCACTCTGATCGTGACCATCGGTCCGTCCGCTCTCCAGACGCGCGGCCGCGGCATGCGGCTGTGTCCGACGATGCGCCCAGCCATCTGCGCCGCGAATTGCAGGAAATCCATCCATGCCAAAGATCGACCTCGCCACAGTGCCGGCTCGCAAGGGCTCCGGCTATCCCGCGCCCTTCAGCGCCCCATGCGCCGACCGCATCCGGCAGCGGCTCGGCAATGCCGGAGGCCTCGAGGATTTCGGCGTCAACTTGATGCGCCCGCCGCCGGGCAGCTGGTCGAGCCAGCGGCACTGGCATTCGCACGAGGACGAGTTCGTCTACATCCTTGAAGGCGAAGTGACGCTGATTGAGGACGACAGCGAAACTGTGTTGCGCGCAGGCGACTGCGCGGCTTTCCCAAAGGCAAGCGGCAACGGCCATCACATGATCAACAGGTCGAGCACGACGGCCGTCTATCTCGAAGTCGGCTCGCGCTCACAAGCCGACCTCATCACCTGCTCCGACATCGACATGATGAGCCCGGCATCCGACGGCCGGTTCGTGCACAAGGACGGCACGCCGTATCCGGACTAGGTGGGCTCGTGAGCCCGCGCAGCGTGCCATCCGGGTCGGGAGATGCAACGACATGCTGCCCGTCTCGCGTTGCCTCTCAGCCTACGGATACGCCCGCCTTTGCCCGGCTAATTCCGAGAGCCAGAATGCGATGCAGCAGGTCCGGGTAGTCAAGTCCGTCATGCCGAGCCGCTGTAGCGAACTCTTGGCTCTTTGCGATCTCGGGATTGGGGTTCGCCTCGATGAAATACGGCGTGCCATCGGCCGTGAGGCGAAAATCGATGCGCGCGTATCCATCGAGCCCAAGCGCCCGGTAGATGCGCTTTGCGGCTCGCTGAATGCGAGCGGTGACTTCGGGTGCGAGGTCCGTCGCCGGTCCGTCGACTATCCCGACACGCTCCTGATAATCGGTATCGTGCTTGGCTTTTTCGGTGGCGATATGCCGTGACCTGCGCCCGCCCATGCTGCCGAACTTTAGCTCCCAAATGGGCAGAACTCGCAGCCGATTATTGCCGAGCACGCCGACATAAAGCTCCCGCCCCTCGATAAACTGCTCGGCGATGGCGGCGGTTTCGCTCCGGTCGTGGATGAACGCGACCCGCTCTGCGAGCTTCTCGTCCGTATCGACGATGGATGCCTGCGAGATGCCGAAGGATCCATCCAGGTTCAGGCTCTTGACGATCAGCGGCAGCGCGAGATGTGCAGGTCGCTTGACCTTGCGGCGCATCGGGAAGACGGCGAAGGCCGGAACCGCGATCCGGCGATGATGCACCAGCGTCTTAGACAGGTCCTTGCCGCGCGCCAGGATCAGACCACGCGGGTTGCAGCCCGTATACGGGACCTTCATCAGCTCGAGATAGCTCGCGATGTGCTGGTCATAGGCAACGTTATAGTGGAACTCCTCCAGCAACGTGAAGGCCACGTGCGGCTTGAAGCTCTCGATCTCGTCGCGCACCGGCCTGATTTCCTCCTGCGCGCCGAGGGGGCGAACCTCATGGCCGGCCGCCCGTAAGGTGCTCACCACATCATATTCTGTTTTCCATTCGTTGATCTGTTGCGCGGTGTATCCGTCGGTCGAGTCCGGTGGCATGAAGTCCGGATGCATGAGCACCAGAATGCGAAGTCGTCTCATAGTGCGATCCATTTGCGGCGCGATGGGCCGAACAGCGCGTGCATGGTCTTGGCGGTCACGAGGACGGTGAAGTCGAGGACGAGCTTCTGCTCCGGTCCGACGGCACGCAGATCGAGCTCGCGGCAGCGGGAGATCATGTCGTCAAGCACGGCATCAAGCGTGAGCTGGTTCTCGCCCGTCCACCGCGCGACCAATTGCCTGATTTGGGCGCGGTGTCGCCTGATCAAGACCGAAGCCGGTTTTCCACGTTTATGCCGTGAGTCGGCGGAAAAGAGCCTGGAGAGGTCGCGGTCGTAGGTCTTCGGCGGCGTGAAGGCGTAGAACGCCTGCTTCTTCCTGTAATGGTCTTCGAGTGTTTGGCTGAGCCGGCGCAGCGGGTCGACACGCTCTCGCGTGGTGATCAGCGGTCGCTTTCCCGCAATCTCGCCCATCAGCTCGTCGACATATTCGAGTTTCTTCAGCGCTGGCCAACCGGCATATCGCGTCCGCCAGTTCGAACGCGGCCGCAGCCACACTGCAAAAGTTTCGGCGAAGTCTTCGTCGGGATGGCTCTGCGCGTACCAGAGGCGCAGATGCTGGACATAGCGCCGGCTGGCCGGATTGGGCCGGTAGTAGCGCGGGTAGTGTTTCGATGACGGGCCGAACAGCTGCTGCCAGCGCCGGCGGCGCTGCAATTGGTAGCCGTGCTGCATGGCATGGCCCGCCTCGTGACGGAGGATGGCCATGCACTCGCCCCAAGTTCCACCCTCGACATCGAACATCATCTTCTTCTCGAGCTTCATCAAGCGGGGATGGGCGAGATAAAATGGGATGGCAATGCCGGGAACACCTGCCGGACTAAACCATTCGCTCGAGATCCATGTATGTGGCCGCAGCCGGATGCCCCGCTCTTCGAGCTCTTCGTGGAGAGTGCTGACACAATCCTCGAGCCAAGTGCCTTCGACCGCAACCTTCAGGCTGCTGAGCCGTTGCTTGAGCAACTGATCATCCGACAGCCGTTCCCAACGATATTTCCGGCGTGGCATAGCGGATCTGGAAGTCCTAACAACCCGGTAGCTAGATGATGTCATAGGATGCTGCCGACAACAACTCGACCCTTCGCAACGTGCCGTTGTTCAGCGGCCCGCATCGGCTTCGGGTCATCGGCCGCCGTTAACGTCCAGGCGGGACGACTTCCGGTTTGGGCTCGGAAGCCCAACGCTTGTGAGTACATGCCCTAGTTGGCGAGGCCCTGCTTTCCGATCCAATCGTTGACCAGCCTGGCGATGTCGTCGGAGTTGCGGTCCATCATCATCATGTGGGTATTGCCCTTGATCCCCATCTTGGGCAGCTCGAACGTATCGACCTTGCCGCCGGCCGCCGCGATCGCCTGCCCCCATTTCGTCGGATTGACTACGAGCTTCGACCACACCGGGATCTTGTCCAGGAAATCGCCCCACACGATCAGATGCGGCACGCCCTTGAGTTTTGCGGCATCGGCCTTGGCGGGATCAGGCGCGCCTGACGGTTCGACGGCGATCAGCGCCTTGACTTTGTCGGGCGCATTGAGCGCGGCAGTAAAGCCGAAATTGCCGCCCTGGCTGTGCACCAGGATGATGCACGGGCACACTTTCTGCACCAGCGCGTCATAGGCTTTCTGCGTGGCAGCGTCGTTCGTGGCCCAGCGTGGAATGCCCTGCTTGGCGAACTGGTCGAACGCCTCGATCGGGAACTGCTCGCCCTCGAACGCCTCGCGCTTGCCGCCGACCTCGTAGCTCGGTCCGATCCGGAACAGCTCCCACGCTTCCTTCTTGGGCCGGAAGAACGGCTCGCTCTTGAAGATTTCAGGATAGCGCGCCCAGGAAGCGCGGCCGCGCTCGACCGCATCCGAGACGTAGACGTCATAACCGGCATTGAGGAAGAACTGCTGCCAGCCCGGCTTGCCGTCGGGCTTGGTCTCCCAGGTCACGCCGGAGAGGCCGCCGCCGTGCCAGAGCAGCAGCGGGAGTTTCGACTTCGGCTGCGCGAGCTTGACGAACTGGACGTACATCTGCTCGACCTCGAACTCGCCGTTCGGATCGACCTTGATCGGCGGCGCGCCGGGCGAGAACACGATCTCCTTCGAGGCAAGCCCGTTCAGCGTCTCGGTGCGCCCACCGATGTGGAAGCTGCCGACCTCCTTGACGAGATAGTCGGCCGCGGCCGGCGTTGCTGATGCGATGGCTGTTGCCAGGGCGATCAGGGTCCTGCGCATGAGGTGCTTCCTCCGTTCTCGATGTTTCTTGTTGGCAGCATTGTTATGCGAAGCGCCGATGCAGGGCAAATTCGACCGTGCCAACAAAACTCGAAAATCCCCATGCGCAGTAGCCGCTCCTGCGTTCTCAAGGATCTACCTCGAAGTCGGCTCGCGCTCGCAAGACGACCTCATCACCTGCTCCGACATCAACATGATGAGCCCGGCATCCGACGGTCGCTTCCTGCGTAGCTTCACATGGCAGCGCTGCGGCGCCACGTGCTGACGGTGAGCCAGACCGCGGAGACCAGGAAGTAGAACGCGCCGACCGCAGCATAGCCCGCGACGTTCGCGATCGACGGCACTGCAGGCATCGAGGCCTGGAAGATGAAGAAGCCGCCCGCAAGAGCCGACTGGCCACCGCTGAGCACCATGGCCCACTGCGCGCCGAAACGCTTCCAGCGCCGCACGGCCGTGCCGAGCTGAAGCAATCCCGACAGGATCGCCCAGGCCCCGAAGACTCCGAGCACCCAATTCATGCTCACCCGCAAGGCCAGGATGACCGCGATGGTGGTGGCCAGGCTGACCAGCACGTTCAGGACCTGCGTGCGGTTTTGGGCCAACCCGCCGCTGCAGAGCGCGTCGAGATAATTGGCCGCGGCGTCCCATGCCGGATAAGCGACGAGCAACGTCGCGGTGATCACCGCAGACGATGGCGCGATCGCAAAGGCTGCAATGACCCAGGCAACGGAAAACGCCGCGCGCAGGAAATAATAGTGCTTCAGCCATTGCGCATCGTCGGCCGTATCCAAAACCATCTCACGATCACTCATTGTCTGCTCCTTACCTACTAGTTGGTAGATTAGCTCGTGAAGCCGAATCGCCGCGCCGCCGCGATGCTTTGCAGCCTGTATCGACCTCGTCGTCAGTGCCTGGTGGAAAGCCGGTCCAGCAGTGGCCGGGTAATGGTCCCAAACATCTTGGGATCGCCATAGGCGCGCGCCGACAGCATCGCGCCGTGAACGGTCGCCATGAATCCTTCCGCCTCGACCCGCGCGGTGCTGGAGAGCTGAAGCCGCCCCTGCCGTTTGCCGCGCTCCAACACCGCTGTCAGCCATGAGGCCAGCGCGCGGAAATGAGCCCGGACCTCGACTGCCACGTCCTCGGGCAGGATCGGAAGCTCGCTGGCAAGGAGCGCACACACGCAGAAGGGCGCCGTCGCATCCTTGATGCACGCTTCCCAATACGCGACATAGCTTTTGAGCTGCTCGCCGGGGTCTGGAATGTTGCGTTCGAGCGCCGACAGCCCCGCCTGGGCCTCCTCGCGATAGCGCGATACGAGGGTGCGGACCAGATCGACCTTGCTGGCGAAATGGTGGTGGATGCTCGGCTTGCGGATGCCGACGATTTCGGCGACGTCGGCGTAACTGAAGCCGTTGTAGCCGCCTGCAATGATCAGCGTATGTGCGCAGGCGAGAATGTCGTCGGCCGTGGATGAAGTATTGCTCATGTCGGCTATCTACCTTCCAGTTGGTAGACAATCAAGAAGGGGGTGCTTCAATGATCCGTGAGTGGTAGGAGCCTGCATGACCATCCGCTCGATCATCCGCTATCCCGACCGCCGGCTCGCGAGCCCTGCCCGCCCCGTGACCGTCTTCGACGACGGCTTGCGCGAACTCGCGCAGGACTTGCTCGACACGATGCGCGCCGCGCCCGGCATCGGCATCACGGCGCCGCATATCGGCGTGCCCCTGCGGGTGGTGGTGCTCGAGCTCGACTCGAAAGACGGCCCGCAGACCTATGTCAATCCGGAGATCACATGGGCCTCGCCCGAGATGATCCTGCACCGGGAGGGCAGCGTCTCGATGCCTGGAGTCAACGACGAGGTGCAGCGCCATGCACGCGTGCGGATCAGCTATCAGGATCTCGCGGGCAACATGCAGACCGAAGAGTCGGATGGCTTGCGCGCGGTGTGTCACCAGCACGAGATCGACCAACTCGACGGGATGTTCTGGATCCAGCGGCTGTCGCGGCTGAAGCGGGAGCGGCTGGTGAAGCGGTTCGAGAAGATATCGCGAGAGTGACCGTGATGTGATGGCGGCTTCCGCCCATCGCCACGTCCTCAAGCCCTCTTCCCGCTCCGCTTGGTCATTGGCGCGTTACGACGCTCGCGTTTGCCGCGCGCGATCTCGGTTGCCAGCGCGTCCAGCTTCGGCTCCCAGAAATTCCTGAACTGGCCGATCCACGCATCCACCGCGCGAAGCCCTGCCACATCGACCGAATAGAGGCGTCTTTGCGCCTCCGCCCGAACGCTTGCAAAGCCGCTCTCTCGCAGCACTTTGAGGTGCTGCGAGACCGCCGCCTGCGTGATTCCGAATTCGGCCCCGATCACGTCGACGACCTCGCCGGACGCCATTTCCTGAAGCGCCAGCAGCTCGAGAATGCGACGGCGCACGGGATCGGCGAGGACCTCAAAGACGTGCATCAGCTTCCCGTGCCCGGATGCGCGATGTCGGGCGGCATCTCGCCGCGATAGAACGCGATGGTGCGGTCCGAGCGCTCCTTTGCCGCAGCCGGATCGACCCCGCTTGCGACATGCGCCGCGCGCCAATGCTCGCCGCTTGTCGTCATGAATTCCTTGCCCTCAGGCGAGCCCATCCATGCCTCGGCCGTCTCATGGTCGACCGATGCCCCGGTCGCAACATAGCGCTCAAGTCCCGCAAGAGCGAGATCCCAACCGATACCCACCGCACCCGGGCCGAACTGATTCCAATGATCCTCGATGATCGCAGTGTGCTCGAGCGTCAAACGCGCCTGACTTCGTTCCGCTGCCAGCTTGACATCGATCCAGCTTACCGTGCCTGCAAATTCCCACGTCGCTGCGAAATGGGTCGGCGGCGTGCACGCCGTGATGGTGCCGCCCGCATTGCCCCTAAGTTGGTACCTTCCCCCGAGCTGGAGATCGCCCTCGACCGGCAGGAACCAGCGCGGAATGCGTTCGCTGCTGGTCACGGCGTCCCAGAGATCGTCGACGCTGGTGTCGTAAAGACGCGTGAGAGTCACCGCGCTCGCCGGTTTTCCGTCTTTCTCAAAATTGCGCACTGAACGCGTGACAAGCCCCAAGACCCTGGCGACGTCGATCTCCATTGCGTTCCTCCCTGTTGCTTTGCGCGACAAGGAATATCGATCCGCACTAATATAAGTCAAGCCTTATATTATCGCGTAGATTGCGGCCTGCCCGCTTCTTGCGACCGGACAGGCCGCCGCCAGCAGACCCTATTTCAGCGGCAGGAATAGTTCCGCGACCGTCTCATGCTCCGGCACCTCCGGGAAGAAGCTCAGCCGTTGGCAATAGATCGGGAAGTCGCGCGCTTCCTCGCCGCTGGCCGGGAGCCAGTCGCGATAGAGATAGAGCGCGGCGGGCTCGAGATTGTCGGAGTAGCCGACGACGCGCAGCACGGCGCAGCGTCCGCCGGGGATCTCGCCGGTTTTGATCTCCTCGCCATTGGCCTCGATCGGCTGATCGGTGCCGACACAAAGGTCGATGCTGTAGTCGGAAGGCGAGGCAGGCCGGCGCTCGGAACGCCAGACATTGAAGGTCGGATTCGTCTTGGGGTGCAGGCCCGCTGCCTTGCGCCAGGCGATGAAGCGCTGGATGGTGGCAGGAAGCGTCGCCGGGTCGCCCCGGTGCTCCATGATCGCCACCTTGGTGGCGGGCACATCGCGGATCGTCACGTCGTCATTGGTAAAAGTCGTCTGCATGAGCTTGCTCCTCGCATTGTCGAGAGGCCCGAAGGCCGCAAGCCACGGCTCCCAGTCGGGAGATTTCCGGAATGACGACGGCGATTGCCCGAACCGTTGCCGAAAGGCGCGGGCGAAGGCATCCGGTGCGTCGTAACCGGCATCCATCGCGATGTCAGTGACATCAAGGGCGTCCATGTAGGCCAGCTGATGCGAAGCGCGCTTCATGCGGGCCAGCTGGACATAGCGATGCACGGATAACCCGAAGGTCGCCGTGAACTGCCGGTGGAAATGAAATTTCGAGAAGGCCGCAACACCGCTTAGGGTTACCAGGTCCAGATCGTCGTCGAGATGCCGGTCGATATGGTCCAGCACCCGTCGCATCCGGTCCTGATAGTTTTGCAGCGCCGCCTTCATCGTCCCTCCTCCGTGGCGGCTCCATCTAGTCGCGTACCGCCGTGGCGTGCTCGACCGATCTTGCGGTTTGGCAAAGATCCGCAGCCCGAATGGAGCGCAGCGCAATCCGGGATTCTTGCCACAGAGGCAGCTGCGCGATGCGGCTGGCCAGTCCCGGATTGCGCCTTCGCTCCATCCGGGCTACGAGGACCGGCGTCCCGACGTACCTACCCGCCCGCCATCAGCGCCTTCGCCAGCGCCATGTAGGCCGGCAGCGTCACGGGGTCGTTGGCGGCGTTGCCCGCCATCGGATGCGAGGCGTAGCGCGCGATCACCATCTCGGCCCTGGGATCGATGTAGATGCCCTGACCATAGACGCCGCGCGCCATGTAGGCGCCGTGGACATTGTGCGTGACCCACCATTGGTTGCGGTAAGAAGCGCCCGGCAGCGTGGCGTAGCCGGCCGGCTTGAATTTATCAGGATCGCCGCCGCGCACGATGTCCTCGATGACGGACGAGGGCACGATCTGGCGGCCGTTGAAGCGGCCGTGATTGCGCATGGTCTCGCCGAAGCGGGCGAGATCGCGCAAGCTGGTGGAGAGACCGCCACCGCCGCTCTCGGTGCCGATGCGGTCGACGTGATAATGCGCGTCCTCCTCCGCACCCATCGGCTGCCAGATGCGCTCGGAGAGGAGATCGGACAGCGTCATGCCGCTGGCGCGCCTGATGATCCAGGCCAGCACGTCGGTGTTGACGGTCTTGTACGCAAACGCCTTGCCGTGCTCGCCGTGCTTCTTCTGCGCAATGAGGAAATCGAAGATCGTGGTCGGGCCTTCATAACCGGGCGGGATCGGCGCCATGCCGTTGGCGCGCCGCAGCCCCCACACATCCGAATTCTTGTCGGTATAGACCTCGGTGTAGGCGAGCCCCGTGGTCATATCCATGACCTCGTGCACGCGCGCGTCGCCAAACGCGCTTGCCTTCAGCTCTGGCACATATTCCGTGACGGGCGCCTGCGGATCGATCCTGCCCTCGCTGACCAGCATGCCCGCGAGCACGCCGGTGAACGACTTCGTCACCGACATCGCGATATGCGGCTTGTGCGGCTTCAACGCGCCAAAGTAGCGCTCATAGATCAGCTTGCCCCGATGCAGCACCGCGATGCCGTCGGTGTAGGTCTCCTCCAGCATTTTTGCGAACGTCATGGGCCGGCCGTCCATCGTGGTCGAGCCGACCGCGCCGATGTCATGATCCTCCCGCGGCAGCGCCGACGCCGGCCCCGCCCCGCGCCAGACGTTCACGGTGGGCACCAGCTGGCGAATGTTGCTCCAGGCCCAGCGCAGCTCGGGGAAGCTGCGGAACGAGCCATCCTGGAAGGTGATGGTGCGCTCGGGCGCCGGCGGGAAACCGCGCATCCAGCCGAGGGCTTCGGGGTCGGTGGAGGTGGAGGATGCGGGTGGTTGGACGGCGTTGGGCGGGACAGACATCAACACTGGCTCCAAAGAGGCGATGCGGATGTGGTAGCATGGGCGAGCATGAGGCACATCCGACGCAAGCGCTGGGCACCTGCGCAACGATCAGGACGGCGGCAAATCACTGAAGGGATCGAGCACGGGCACGCCGAGCGGCTCGAAATGCCTGACGTTGCGGGACAGGATCGTCAGCGCGTGCTGGCGCGCCGTCGCAGCAATGATGATATCGGCAAATCCGGGCGCATGACCTTGCCCGCGAGCCCGGTCCGATAGTGCTCCCGCAAGCCGCGCGGCCGCCGTGTCGAACGCCAGTATTCGGTCGCCGTAGAGATGCAGCACGGTATCAAGCCACTGGGCCAAGTCCTTGCTCCTGCGCGCGGCTTTCTCGCGTCGCAGCTTGGCAATTCCGTCCTCGATCTCTGCAATTGTCACGACGGACAAGAATATGGAGGCGGATTGCGCGTCCATCCATTCAACAAGCGCCTGGGGCGTCGGCCGGTTCGGCGAGACCGCGGATATGACGTTCGTATCAATGAGGTACACGTCTCAAAAATCGGTCTTACGGAGCTTGGACCGATTGCGCGCCGGCAAATCGCCCGCTCTCACAGGAATCGCCATCAGCAGACGCCCGAAGCTCGGCACCTGCGACAGCCGCCTCCACTCCTCGTAGCTCAGGACCACTGCCTGTTTCTTCCCATGGCGCGTGATCACGGCAGGCTTGCCGTCGATAGCTTCATCGACGACTGCGGAAAGATTGGCCTTCGCATCACGAAGCTGAATTTCGCGCATGGGCTCACCCTTATGACTACAGTAGTCATAAAGGTAAACCAACCAAATTTCAAGACGGCTTGACCGTATCCGCCTTAGAGCGCTTTCCAGTCCGGCGCCTGCTCCGTTGCCTGAGTGGACGATCACTGACAAAGCGAAGATAATAAACAGCAAGCCCTACTGTCGTCGCAGGCGTCAAACGCGACGAGATCGACGCATAGTTCGACTGGGGCCAATGCAGGCCACGCCGACCTTCCGACCAAAGCTTGTAGTCTTCGGACTCCAGCACCCGCTCCAGATCGGGCACCATCACGCCTTCAACTCTGAATGCCTTCATCGCATCCAGTATTTTGGCATCTTCTCTTCTGGACCAATTCTGGGCCCTTGCCCACTCGTAGAATATTTCAGGGATGTTTGTATTCGGCATCCGATCGTGACATTCGCGGCACAGTAAGAACAGGTTTGAGGCGTCGTCGCTGCCTCCAAGTGCGCGCCCGACAATGTGACAGCGCTGGAGAGGGATACGGTCCCAGCACCGGAGAATTTCGTCCCAACCCGCGTCAGATCGTTTGATGTCGTATTTTGGGCCGTAATAGAATCCGCACGCCCAACAGCCGGGTTCACCCCAGTCAATCCATCGCACCAAGCCTACGATGCGATCTTTCCAGAACTCAAATATCTCGCTTCTTAATGGAAGACTGTCGACGTACCGGCCCATGGCAAATCTCCGTCAGCCGCCAACCTCCCCGGTTGATAGGACAATGGATCAGGATTGCGGCTTTGGACGGACGAAACCTTTGGGGTAGCCCCCTACTCCCACTCAATCGTCCCAGGCGGCTTGCTGGTCACATCATACACCACCCGGTTCACGCCCTTCACCTCGTTGATGATGCGCGTGGCGGTCTCGCCCAGGAACTTCATGTCGAACTGGTAGAAGTCCGCGGTCATGCCGTCGGTGGAGGTCACGGCGCGCAGGCCCACGACGTAGTCGTAGGTGCGGCCGTCGCCCATGACGCCGACGGTTTTCACGGGGAGCAGCACCGCGAAGGCCTGCCAGATCTCATCGTAGAGGCCTGCTTTCCGGATCTGGTCGATGTAGACGGCGTCCGCTTTCCGCAGGATGTCGAGCTTGTCGCGGGTGATCTCGCCGGGGCAGCGGATGGCGAGGCCCGGGCCAGGGAACGGGTGGCGGCCGACGAAAATTTCGGGGAGGCCCAGCTCGCGGCCGAGCTTGCGCACCTCGTCCTTGAACAGCTCGCGCAGGGGCTCGACGAGCTTCATGTTCATGCGCTCAGGGAGCCCGCCGACATTGTGGTGCGACTTGATCGTCACCGAGGGGCCGCCGGTGAAGGAGACGCTCTCGATCACGTCGGGATAGAGCGTGCCTTGCGCCAGGAAGTCGGCGCCGCCGATCTTCTTCGCTTCAGCTTCGAACACCTCGATGAAGAGGCGGCCGATGGTCTTGCGCTTCACTTCCGGATCGGTGACGCCTTCGAGCTCGCCCAGGAATTGCTTGGAGGCATCCACGTGCACGAGCGGGATGTTGTAGTGGTGGCGGAACAGGTCGACTACGGTCTTGGCTTCGTCGAGGCGCAGCAGGCCATGATCGACGAAGACGCAGGTGAGCTGGTCGCCGATCGCCTCGTGAATCAGCACGGCCGCGACGGCGGAATCGACGCCGCCGGAAAGGCCGCAGATCACCTTGCGACTGCCGACCTGCTGGCGGATTTTTTGGATCTCCTCCTCGCGGAAGGCGCGCATGGTCCAGTCGCCGGTGAGGCCGGCGATCTTGCGCACGAAATTGCGGATCAGCTTGGCGCCGTCGGGCGTGTGCACCACTTCGGGGTGGAACATCAGGCCGTAATATTTGCGCGTCTCGTCCTGGATGACCGCGAAGGGCGCGTTCGGCGAGGTGCCGGCGACGGAGAAGCCCGGCGGCATCTTGGTGATGCGGTCGCCATGGCTCATCCAAACCTGGTGCTTGCCGCCTGATGACCAGACGCCCTCGAACAGCTGGCTCTTGGCCTTGACCTCGACATCGGCGCGGCCGAATTCGCGGTGATGGCCGCCCTCGACCTCGCCGCCGAGCTGCGCCGCCATGGTCATCTGACCATAGCAGATGCCCATCACCGGCACGCCGGAATCGAAGATCGCTTGCGGGGCGCGGGGCGAGCCGGCCTCATGCACCGATTCCGGGCCGCCGGAGAGGATCACCGCCTTCGGTTTCATCTCGTCGAAGGCAGCTTCGGCCTTGTTGAACGGGACGATCTCGCAATAGACGCCGTCCTCGCGCACGCGACGCGCGATCAGCTGCGTCACCTGGCTGCCGAAGTCGACGATGAGAATCTTGTCGTGCGCCGAGGCCACCGAGGGCGTCGACGCGGAGCGGTCGTTTTGTGCTGCTGTCATGGCCAGCAGATACGCGACCGCGCGCCGGCCCGCAACCGCGCGGCCGCGCGCCCCCACATTCTTCTTTGGACATGGACAAAGCGATATAGGTAAGTAATATTGACCTATTGTCCTCAATCAAGGGCTGATCAGGGAGAACGCCATGTCACAGCATCACCAGCCATCATCGCTTGCCGCGCTCGGCCGCACCTGGGTCGAGGCCTGGAACGCGCGCGACCTCGAACGCGTGCTCAGACTCTATGACGAGGACGCCGTGATGACCTCGGACCGCATCCCCGTGATGGGGTTCGATGCCAGCGGCACCGTGCGCGGCAAGGACGCGCTTCGCGCCTATTGGGGCAAGGCGCTCGGGCTGCTGCCGGAGCTGCATTTCTCGCTGATCGATGTGTTCGTCAGCCCCGATAGTGTCGTGGTGTTCTACGCGAACGAACGTGGGAAGAAGATCTGCGAGTATCTGCGGGTGAATGCGGCGGGGCTGATCGTGCAGGGGTCGGCCAATCATCTGGTGCAGTGACGCCCCACCCAGCGCCGTCATTCCCCGCGACCCGGCTACGCCAAGGCTTCGCCGGGGTTGAGGTCCAGGGGCGCCGAAGCTTTAGCGAAGGCGGCAAGCGGGGAATCCAGTACGCCGCGGCTTCTCCGCACCACCGCACGGCCTCTGGATACTGGATCGCCCGCCTTCGCGGGCGATGACAGCGAGATTGAGGCGCGAGCGTTCCCCAAACTCGTCATTGCGAGGAGCTCGCGACAAAATTGCAAAGCAATTTTGCGCTGATGCGACGAAGCAATCCAGACTGCTGCCGCGGATGCATTTCTGGATTGCTTCGCTGCGCTCGCAATGACGGAGACTGGGGCGACAGCGTGCGCTAACAGACCCTCGCCGGCCCAGAGAGAGGATCCGAAACCATGAAACTCCCGACCTCCCCCTTTACCGTCACCGACTGGAGCCAGGTCGAGCCCACCACGCATCCCGGCGAGACCGGCCAAGCGCTCTGGCGCACGCTCAACATCGGCGATCTTCGGGTGCGGATGGTGGAGTACTCGCCGGGCTATCTCGCCGATCATTGGTGCGATCGCGGTCACGTGCTCTACGTGCTGAAGGGCGAGCTCGACACCGAGCTGCACGACGGGCGCAAATTCAAGCTAACGGCCGGGATGAGCTACCAGGTCTCGGATTTCGGCGACGCCGCGCATCGGTCCTCGACGGCGGTGGGCGCGACACTCTTCATCGTCGACTGAGACGCGCGAGTGCGGTGAACTTGCACCGCAAAATAGCAAACCCGCGCGGTATCCCGAAGCGCGGGTGGTGCCTTGAAGAAGCCCCAAATCCTCGCTATATTGTGATCATCGATACTTGGCCGAACGACTGGGCCGCTTCGCTTCGTTGCTGACGGGCGCGCACGCTTCAGATGAATTCTCCAAACATCGACTCATCAGGACTATGGGCGCAATGCTGCGTACCGGTCTGCGTGCGTATCCTCTCTAACTAAAGGAAATTCCCATGGCTATGGGCACCGTGAAGTGGTTCAACACCCAAAAGGGTTATGGTTTCATCCAGCCGGATGACGGCCAGAAGGACGTGTTCGTGCACATCAGCGCCGTCGAGCGCGCTGGCCTCTCCTCCCTCAACGAGGGCCAGAAGGTCTCGTTCGACATCGTCGCCGATCGTCGCAGCGGCAAGTCCTCGGCTGACAATCTCCGCGTCGGCTAAACGCCAGCGCACCAGCGCTTCTGACCACGGACGTACCGGCAGAAGCGCTACGAATACAGGCCCCGCGACCGGATTCGGTTCGCGGGGCTTTCGTTTTGGGGTGGAACTGTGCCGCGTCAGCCGCGGTGCGGTAGGGTGGACAAAGCGAAGCGTGCCCACCGTTGGCAGCGACAATTGCGGGAAAATGGTGGGCACGGCGCGCGAAGGGCGCGCCTTTGCCCACCCTACGAGAGCTACGCCTTCCGCAGCACCGACACGAAGAAACCGTCCGTTCCGGTCCGCCGCGGTGTCATCAGCCAGCCTTCATCTGACTGCAGCGCGGCCTCGCCAAAAGCCTCCGCCTTGTCCCAGAGCACGCTCGCGGTCTGCCCCGGCGGCACCACCGCAAACTCGGGATGGCGGGCGACGAACGCCCTCACCTGCTCGCCGTTCTCCTCCGACAGCACCGAACAGGTGATGTAGGCGATGCGGCCGCCCGGCTTCACCAGCGGAACCGCGCGCTCCAGCACCTCGGCCTGGTCGCGCAGGCGGATCTCCAGTGCGCCCGGCCGCATGCGCCATTTGGCGTCGGGGTTGCGGCGCCAGGTGCCGGTTCCCGTGCATGGCGCGTCGATCACGACCAAATCAGCCGACGCACGGATGTCGGCAAGCGGATCGGCCTCGCCCTTGGGCGTGCGGACATCGGCATTGTGGACGCCGGCGCGCGACAGCCGCTCGTGGATCGGGGCGAGCTGGCGCTTGTCGCGGTCGGTGGCGATCAGCCGGCCCTTGCCCTGCATCAGGGCGGCGAGCGCCAGCGTCTTGCCGCCGGCGCCGGCGCAGAGGTCGATCACCTGCTCGCCAGGTTTTGCCGCGGCGAATTGGGCTGCAAGCTGCGATCCCTCATCCTGCACTTCAATGGCGCCCTTGATGAAATCCTCCTCGGCCTGGATGCCGGGATTGCGCGCATCGGCCGAAAGCTCGATGCGCAAGCCCGTTGCAGACCAAGGCGTCGGTTTCGCATGAAGATGAGCGAGCGCACGCAGCACCTTGTCCCGATTGGATTTTAGCGTGTTGACGCGCAGGTCGAGCGGGGCCCGGCTCGCCATCGCCGCGGCCTCGGCCGCGCGGTCCTCGCCGAACACTTTTGCAAAGTGCGGATCGAGCCAGTCCGGATAGTCGCCGGCGACTGCGGCCGGCGCACCACTCAGCGACCGCGAGGCGAGCGCGGCCTGCTCGGCCTCCGTCAGCGGCGCGGGTGCAAACCGGCTGCCATCGAACAGCGCCTCCATGGTGGCCGTGTCCATGTTGCGCTCGAGGCGCAGCATGCCGATCAGCCGCGCCCGCGCGGTATCGGCATCCATCAGGAACGCGCTCGAGGCATAGCGGCGCAGCACGTCCCAGACGAGGCCGGCGATGGCGGCGCGGTCGCCGGAACCGGCGAAGCGGTGCGCGGTGCCCCACTCTTTCAGCGCCTTGGCCGCGGGCACGCGGTCTCTCTCGATGGTGTCGATCAGTTCAATGGCTGCGGACAGCCGGGCAGCGGGCGTCATTTCAAATCTTTCAGATGAGAATCTTCTGTTTTGCGCATGATGCGCCAACGCAAGCGTCAGATCAGCAGGAGCAGCTTCAGCGCGAAGTAGGCCCACATCGCCAGCAGCACCAGCGCACTGGCGAGCCAGACCGTCGAGCGCCGGCCGAGATCGTTCGAGGAGACGAACACGCCGGCATGGGCAAAGCGCGTCACCACGAACACCCAGGACATCAGCACGATGAAGAGATCGGCCCGGCGCAGCGGCAATGCCAGCGCGATCAGGACGTAGAACAGCACCGGCAGTTCGAACTGGTTGCGGTAGCAATTGGCGATTTGTGTGGCGCCCTTGGGCCAGTTCGGCTCGCCCAGGGCGATGTCGCGGATCTGGGTCTCGCCCGAGACCAGCGTCTTGCGGCGCGCCACCACCATGCCGATCAAGAGCGCGAAGGTGAGAGCGACCTGCACGAAGACCGGCAGCAGGACCATTTGAACGGACATCGGAACTTTCCCGGGAGGCGAATTGCCGCCGATCGTCATTAGCCGCGTCTGTTGGCGCTGACAATGAACGACTTGAACCGGCGTTCCCGCTCTCGCGACCAAATGCCGATAGTTAAAGCGATTTCGGCCCCCAGGGGCTGAGGCGAGAGACCGCCATGAATATCCTGTCCAGTCTCTTCACTGAGTCCGCCGACGGCCGGCACGGAATTCTGATGTCGGCGTTGGCCGGCATTGCTGCTGCGCTTGCGGTGCGCTGGCGATGACGGTCTATTTCCGCCTGAGCTACCGGACCTGGCGCGACGTCGTCAGGCACGGCCTTGCGGCGCTCGCCGCGATCGTCCTGTTCGCCTTTGCCGCCTACGACATGCGCCACGCCGCCCTCGCCTATCTCGGCCTCAACCCGTCCAAGCCGGCGGTCGAGTTCGAGATCCGCATGCCCAGGGAGATGCTGGCGGCGGTCACCGACGGCCAGATCGAGCTGCACACCGACCGCAACCAGACGCTGGCGCTGGTCGATGGCGTGCGCGACCTCTTGGACGGGCGCGCACTGCTGCGTGGCGCGGTGGCGCTCAACCACCGTACCGCCGACCGCGTGCTGGTGGTGAGCCTGCCTGGAAAAGGCACGTTCGAATTCCGCCTCCGCCTGCCCGCCGAGCCGCATCGCTCCGAGCAGTTCGGCCCCTGGCACCTCGCCGACCGCATCGCCTCGCCGCTGGCCGGCCCCGTCGCCCCGCAGGACGGCTACACGATCCGCTATCGTGTGCTTTAAACTTTGTTCGTTGCGACGCATGCCCGCGCCGTCATCGTTCCGACGCGCGACGACGGGTATCATGGTCGCATGTCCGAATTTCGCCTCACGCAGATTTCCGACACCCATCTCGGCCGGCGTTTTCCCGGCCTGATCGCCAACTTCCAGCGCGTCAGCGAGCACATCGACGCCAACCGGCCCGATCTCGTCGTCAATACCGGCGATGTCTCGTTCGACGGCCCGACCCGCCGCGACGATGTCGCATTCGCCAAAAGCCTGCACGACGCCCTGCCCGTCGTCTGCCGCTACCTCCCCGGCAATCACGACATCGGCGATAATCCGACCATGATCGGACCGGCGCCGAAGCCGCCGGTCAGCGAGCCACACCGCCGGCAATTTTGCGACATCATTGGCGAGGACCATTGGGCGTTCGAAGCCGCGGGCTGGCGCTTCATCGGCCTCAATTCCCTTGTCATGAATTCAGGGCTCGCCTTCGAGGCCGAGCAATTCGACTGGCTGGCACGGCAGCTCGCGCGTACCGCCGGGAAGCCGGTCGCGCTGTTCCTGCACAAGCCAGTGTTTCTCAACCTGCCCGACGATGCCGAGACACCGGAGACCGCGATCCGCTACGTGCCGCAGCCGGCCCGGGCGCGATTGATCGAGATGTTTGCGCATGTTGATCTGCGCCTCATCGCCAGCGGCCATGTGCATCAGCGGCGCGACTTCACCTATCGCCACACCCGCCATGTCTGGGCGCCGTCCACCGGCTTCGTCATCAACGACGCGCGCCAGGACCGGATTGCGATCAAGGAAGTCGGGCTCGTCGAGTACCGTTTCCAGCCTGACAGCCTCGAGGTTCACCACGTCAGGGCCGCGGGCCAGATCGATGTCGATATCGAGGAGATCCTCGCCCAGATGGGCGGCGAGCACTAGCGCGAACTTGGCGGTTCAGGCGACGCTCTTGAGGTCCTGCTGGATCGCGGCCAGCAGGGATTGCAGCGCCGCACTGTTTACCGGCTTGGTCTCGGCGATCGCGGGCTGGACCATGGTTGGCTGCGCAGCCTTGACCGGACGCTTCGGGAATGGCGGCGGTGGCGGCGGCATCGCGGGACGAACGACATCGTTCTCCTCGTCAACATGCACGAACTTGCCATGGATGACGTCGTCGCGCCGGCCCATGACGAACATCGCCACCCAATAGCCGGCCGCCAGCACGATGACGCAGAAAACACTGATCTCTAACATCGCAACACCTAAAATATGCGCGATGATTCAATGCCTTCGCCTTGGGGTCAATGAACCGGCGGTCACACCTGCGGGTTTTACGAACAGGTGTGGCCGATCGGTGACTCTTTCTTAACCATTTCCTTCCGCCCCCTCGGGGCCGGAAGCGGCGGCTCAGGCCTTATCCGGCCCCACCCGCACCAGCTGCTTGCCGAAATTGGCGCCCTTCAGGAGCCCCATGAAGGCGCCGGGCGCGCTCTCCAGGCCCTCGGTGACGAACTCCTTGTATTTCACCTTGCCCTCGCGGACCCAGGCCGACATGTCGCGCAGGAAGTCGCCGTGGCGGGCGGCGAAGTCGGAGACGATGAAGCCGCGGAAGGTCAGCCGTTTGGTCAGGGTCGCACGCATCATGCTGGCCGCCCATTTCGGCGGCTTGGCCTCGGTGTCGTTGTAGTGCGCGATCAGGCCGCACACCGGCACGCGCGCGAACGGATTGAGCAGTGGGAACACCGCCTCGAACACCGCGCCGCCGACATTCTCGAAATAGACGTCGATGCCCTTCGGGCAGGCGTCCTTCAGCTTGGCCGCGAAATCGGGGTTGCGGTGATCGATGCAGGCATCGAAGCCGAGGTCCTTGACCACGTAATCGCACTTGTCCTTGCCGCCGGCGATCCCGACCGCGCGGGCGCCCTTGATCTTGGCGATCTGGCCGACGGCCGAGCCGACCGCACCGGAGGCACCGGCGACGACGACGGTCTCGCCGGCTTGCGGCTTGCCGATGTCGAGCAGGCCCGTGTACGCCGTCATGCCGGGCATGCCGAGCACGCCGATCGAAGTCGAGATCGGACCGAGCTTGGGATCGACCTTGATCAGGCCCTTGCCGCTGGAGATCGCGTGGGTCTGCCAACCGGAGCGGATGCGCACGATGTCGCCTACCGCGAAATCAGGATTGTTGGAGGCCGCGACCTCGCTGACCGCCTCGCCTTCCATCACGCCGCCGATCGGCACCGGTGCGGCATAGGATGGCCCCTCGCTCATGCGCCCGCGCATATAGGGATCGAGCGACAGCCAGATCGTGCGCAGCAGGACCTCGCCTGCCGCAGGCGTCGGAACGGCGAATTCCTCCAGGCGAAAATCGGACGGCTTGGGCTCGCCGACGGGACGCGCGGCGAGAACGATGCGTTTGCCTTGGGACATGGCTTCCTCCACTTTTCTGTCATTGCGAGCGAAGCGAAGCAATCCAGTTGCGTCAACACAAAAGCTCTGGATTGCTTCGCTTGCAATGACGAGCTTGCGGCAGGTGCGAACCACAAACACGCTGTCATCGCCCGCCCTGTGCGCAGTTGCGCACTGGGGCGGGCGATCCAGTACTCCGAGACGGTTGTGACTGAGTGGAAGGGCCGCGGCGTACTGGATGCCCCGCCTTCGCGGGGCATGACGCCGTCATTTTGGTACGAGCGAGCGACTAACCCCCGCCCGGATAGTTCGGGCTCTCGCGCGTGATGGTGACGTCGTGGACGTGACTTTCGCGCAGGCCTGCTCCGGTGATGCGGACGAACTGGGCCTTCTGGTGCAGATCCTTCATGTCACGCGCACCGACATAGCCCATCGCGGCGCGCAAGCCGCCGGCGAGCTGGTGCATGACGTTGCCGACCGGGCCCTTGTACGGCACCTGGCCCTCGATGCCCTCAGGCACGAGCTTGAGCGCGTCCTTGATGTCCTGCTGGAAGTAGCGATCGGCCGAGCCGCGGGCCATCGCGCCGACCGAGCCCATGCCGCGATAGGCCTTGTAGGAGCGGCCCTGCCACAAAAACACTTCGCCCGGCGTCTCGTCGGTGCCGGCCAGCAGCGAGCCGACCATGGCGATGTCGGCGCCGGCGGCTAGCGCCTTGGCGAGATCGCCGGAGAACTTGATGCCGCCGTCGGCGATGACGGGAATGTCGGACTTCTTCGCAGCTTCCACCGCATCCATGATCGCGGTGAGCTGCGGCACGCCGACGCCGGCGACGATGCGGGTGGTGCAGATCGAGCCCGGGCCGATGCCGACCTTGATGCAATCCGCACCCGCGTCGATCAGTGCCTGCGCGCCTTCGGTGGTGGCAACGTTGCCGGCAACGACTTGCACGGAATTGGAGAGACGCTTGATGCGGTTCACGGCGTGCAGCACGTGGCGGGAATGGCCGTGTGCGGTATCGACGACGACGAGGTCGACACCGGCATCGATCAGCCGCTCGGTGCGCTCGAAGCCGGTGTCGCCGACGGTGGTGGCGGCAGCGACGCGCAGGCGGCCCTGCGCATCCTTGCAGGCGAGCGGATGGGCGACCGCCTTCTCCATGTCCTTCACGGTGATGAGGCCGACGCAGCGATATTGCTCGTCGACCACGAGCAGCTTCTCGATGCGATGCTGGTGCAGCATCCGCCGCGCCTCGTCCTGGCTGACGTTCTCGCGCACCGTGACGAGATTTTCGTGCGTCATCAGCTCGGAGATTTTCTGCTGCCGGTTCGTCGCAAACCGCACGTCACGGTTGGTGAGAATGCCGACCAGCTTGCCGGGCGTGGACTTGCCGGCGCCGGTGACGACGGGAATGCCGGAGATGCCGTGATCGCTCATCAGCTTCAGCGCGTCATCGAGCGTCGCCTCGGGGCTGATCGTGAGCGGGTTCACCACCATGCCCGATTCGTAGCGCTTGACCTGCCGCACCTGGGCGGCCTGCCCTTCGGGATCGAAATTGCGGTGGATGACGCCGAGGCCGCCGGCCTGCGCCATGGCGATCGCCATGCGCGCCTCGGTGACAGTGTCCATGGCGGAGGCCATGATCGGGATGTTGAGCGGAATGGCGCGGGTGACGCGGGACCGGATGTCGACCTCGCCCGGCATGACCTCGGACAGGCCCGGCTTCAGCAGCACGTCGTCGAACGTGAAGGCTTCGCGAATGCCTTGAAGTTGCACCGTGGCCATCTGCCAACTCCTTCCTGCGGCCCTGCCGCAAATGCTTATGGATGAGCGCCGCCCTCGGCGTACCTTGCGGCAACGCCGGAGAATCGGAGCCCATCGGTGGGGTTGACGCGGGTCGATAGCACGGCTGCGTGACGAATCAAAGCAATTCGGACCGCCGGCCAGCCATGCACAGGCTTTTTAGGCAAATTCGGCTGGGACAGCCCCGCGGCGCCCCCACCCATCGTCATTCCGGGGCGCGACGAAGTCGCGAGCCCGGAAGCCATTCCCCAGCGATTCCTACGGCCCAATGGATTCTCAGGTGCGCAATTGCGCACCATAGCCCGCGCCAAGCGGCGCACCCCGGAATGACGAGGGAGAGGGTCACACCGTTGTTACGCGGGACTTAGGTGCTATGCGTTGATCCGCAATGGTCCCCGGCAGGAGGCGGTGATAAGCCGCAAGTCCGCCCCTCCTTCCGATTTTCATTACCAATCCGTCATGGTCGACAAGCAACGCGTCATTCCGCTGATCGTGGCCACCGCGCTCTTCATGGAGAACATGGACTCGACGGTGATCGCGACCTCGCTGCCGGCGATCGCGGCCGACATCGGCACCAGCCCCCTGACGCTGAAGCTCGCGATCACCTCCTACCTGCTGTCGCTGGCGGTGTTCATCCCGGCGAGCGGCTGGACCGCCGACCGCTTCGGCGCGCGCATGGTGTTCGCGATCGCGGTCGGCGTGTTCATGGTCGGCTCGGTCGGTTGCGCGCTTTCGACCTCGGTCACCGACTTCGTGTTCGCGCGCATCCTGCAAGGCATGGGCGGGGCGATGATGACCCCGGTCGGGCGTCTCGTGCTGCTGCGCTCGGTCGACAAGAGCGCGCTGGTCAATGCGATGGCCTGGGTGACGGTCCCTGCCCTGATCGGCCCCGTGATCGGGCCGCCGCTCGGCGGCTTCATCACCACCTACGCCTCCTGGCACTGGATCTTCCTGATCAACATCCCGATCGGGCTGCTCGGCATCTTCATGGCGCTGCGCTTCATCGACCCCATCAAGAGCGAGACGCAGGAGCCGTTCGATCTCTACGGCATGGTGCTGGCGGGCATCGGGCTTGCCGGCATCGCGTTTGGCCTCTCCGTCGCCGGGCTCAACCTGCTGCCCTGGAGCACGGCAGCGGCCTTGGTCGTGGGCGGCGCGATCTCGATGACACTGTATGTCCTGCACGCGCGGCGGACGGGATCGCCGGTGCTGGACTTTTCGCTTCTGAAGCTGCCGACGCTGCGCGCGGCCATTTTCGGCGGCTTCCTGTTCCGCCTCGGCATCGGCGCACTGCCTTTCTTGCTGCCGCTGTTGATGCAGATCGGTTTCGGCCTGTCGCCGTTTCATTCCGGCCTCGTCACGTTTGCCTCCTCGCTCGGCGCCATGGGTATGAAGACGCTGGCGGCGCGCCTCATCCGCACCTTCGGCTTCCGCAATCTGATGACGGTGAACGCGGTCGTCAGCGCGTTCTTCCTCGGCGTCTGCGCGCTGTTCACGGTGACGACACCGCTGCTCATCATCATGGTGATCCTGGTGGTGGGTGGCTTCTTCCGTTCGCTGGAGTTCACCGCGATCAACACGGTCGCCTATGCCGACGTCGAGACCGCGCAGATGAGCCGCGCCACCACGCTGGTCAGCGTCAACCAGCAGCTCGCGGTCTCAGCCGGCGTCGCCGTCGGCGCAGCCTGCGTCGAGACGACGATGTGGTTCAGCCATGTCAGCGAGCTCAACGCCACCGTGTTCGCGCCCGCCTTCGTCGTGGTCGCACTGACCTCGGCGGCATCGAGCTGGTTCTTCTGGCAGATGCCCGTTGATGCCGGCTACGAGATCTCCGGCCGCAAGGCAGTGGAGATCGCGAGCCGCAAGGGGGCGGGCAAAGGCGCAGCCAAGGCTGCCGTCAAGGTGGCGACGGAGGATACGCAGGACGTGCGGGATCAGCGGCTGGGGTAACGGAAAGCAGGATGCCGGCTCTCCCCCGGACAAAAGTCCACATGCACAGCAGCCGATCATTTACATCTTTCCGAAATTAGCTTTGACCTGACCCCCGTGGACCGCGCGAAAGGGATAGTCCGAGGCGATGTCGCCGAGCGGCTTTCCTACTCCCGCGCTTACCCCCTGTGGCGCGAGGTCGAACGAACGCCCGCGGACAGCGGGCGTGTGGATCTCTCCAGCCAACGAGATCGCTCCGAGGCGGCCCATCAGCGGGCGCGCGTTCACCGAGATGAACGCTCGTTTATTTTCGTGACTCCTGTTCCTCGCTGGCGCGCGCTTGCAACTTTTGCCCTTCGGCAATGTTGGCACGATGTCGAAACACCAACGTAAGGAGGGACGCGCATGAAAAAGACCGCACTTGTCCTGGCAACCGTCGGCGCGCTCGGCGTGAGCGCGGTGGCGGCACCGACGCCGGCGGAGGCTCGCTGGCACGGTGGTTTTGGGCCGGCGCTGGCAGGCGGATTGCTCGCAGGTGCCCTGATCGGCGGCCTCGCCTCGTCCGCTTACGCCTACGGTCCGGGCTACGGCTACTACGGGTATCCGGGCTATTATGACGACTACTACGCACCGGCGTATTACGGCGGTTACTATCCGTGGGGTGGCTACACCAGGACTTACTACAGCACCAGTTACGCCCCCGCCTACTACGGCTACCGCTATCACCGTGTCGTGCGCCCGGCCTTCGCCTATTACGGCGGACCGTTCCCGCGGCGGCACTTCTATCACCATCGCTGGCACCCTTACTGGTGAAGCGACGCGGCAAGAGAAGGGCCGGCGCGAGGCGCTGAGCCTGCAAAGTGGATTTTTGATCGATGTCTTTATCGCTTCGATCGAGAGAGTCCCGCGCGCGCGATAGCACCGCGACGGAACCGCGCGACTCTCCCGCCTGATAGGAACGATGGCATCGGCGCATCGTTCACAGGCATCGGAAAACTCGAATGAGGGCTCGGCTTGTCTCGAGCCCTGAGCTTCGAAGGTTCCCCATCAACGGATGCTGCAAAGCAAATGGAGGAGGTTCAGGTGAACACGAGAAAGAACAGGTTCCTATTGACCACAGCAGTGCTGCTCGCCGGCGTCAGCCTGGCATCGGCTCAAGGCATGCGTGAAGGCGCCGGCGGCGGGATGAGCGGAGGCGCGGCCGCCGGCGCGGAATCCGGCCGATCGGGCGGCGGAATGTCGCAAGGTGCAGGCGGCGCCTCTCACCGCGAAGGAATGACCCAGGGCCGCGCAGGTGGTCGGGCCGAGGGTCCCGCTGCGGCGCCGTCGCGTTCTGAGCGTAGCGAGGGAATGCGTGCTAGTGGCAAGGCCGATAGGGGCGAACGTCAGGCCGTCGATCAGGGCCGCGGCGCCCGCGACAACGCGCGTCAGTCCCAATCTGAAGGCGAGAAGCGTGGCAAGGACCAAACCGTTGGTCAGAGCCGAGGCGGCCCCGACCAAGCGCGTCAGTCCAGGTCCGAGCGCGACAAGAGCGGAATGAAGGACCAAACCACCGGTCAGAGCCGCAGCGACCGCGACGCTACGCGTCAGTCGCAAGGCGCAGGACAGGGTAAGAGCGCGACCACAGGCGCTAACACCAAGGACAATGTCCAAGGCAAGAACGCGCAGGGTCAGAGCAAGACAACGACCGGCGCGAACACCAAGGACAATGCCCAAGGCAAGAATGTGCAGGGTCAGAGCACGACGACTGGCGCCAAGGGCAACGCCCAGGGCCAGAACGCGCAGGGCCAGAGCGCGCCAACGACTGGCGCGAACACCAACAACGCGCAAGCCCCGAGTGCCCAGCAGGGCACGACGACCGGCGCCAACACTCAAGGACAGGTCAACACCCAGGCGCAGGCCCAGGGTGGGACTACCCAGAGCTTGTCCGGCCGCGTGCAAGTGAGCGCACAGCAGCAGACAACGCTGCAGCAATCGGTGTTGAGCTCACGCAATGTGGATCGCGTGCGGGTCAACTTCAATTCCATCAACTTCCGGATCAATACTGGCGTGGTGGTGCCGCGGAACATCTCCGTGGTCGCCATCTCGACATTCCCGGTGCTGATCGACATCTATCCGGCCTATCGGGACGACAGCTTCTTCGTCGTGGATGACGAGATCATCGTCGTCGACCGAAGCCACAGGATCGTCGACGCCATTCCCGCCGGCCCAAGAACGCACTTTGCCCGGCGCGGCAGCGTGAGCGGTGGCGGTGGCAACATCGCCGCGCTGGATCTCAGCCCCGACGAGATCCGCATTGTTCAACGGGTGCTGATTGAACGCGGCCTGATGTCTGGCCAAGCAGACGGCATCCTCGGGCCCGCTACGCGCGAAGCGCTGATCACCTTCCAGAGACGGGAAGGTTTCCAGACCACCGGCTCGATCGATACCCGGACGGTCGCTGCACTAGGCGTCTCCAACCAGATCCGCGCCACGCAGGGCCAATCGACGACCACTGGTCAGGGGGCGACTGGCCAGTCGACGCAGCAGAACACGACCGGGCAAAGCACCGGTCAGACCAACGCGCCGGCGCAGCAAAACCAGACCAATGCGCCGGCACAGCAGAACCAGACCACCGGCCAGGCTGGGCAGAACCAGCCATCCACAACGGGCCAGGCTCAGCAGAACCAACCGTCCACAACCGGCCAGGCTCAGCAGAACCAACCGGCGCCGTCGGGCCAGGCAGGCACACAACCGCCTGCTGGTCAGACCACCGGACAAGCGCCGGTCCAAAGCAACAGTCAGTCCACCAACCAGCCCAGCAACACGCCGTCTGGGCAAACCAACCAGAATAATGCCCCGCCGCCTTCGGCGTCGGGTCAGCCGGCTCAGAATCAACCCAACCGGTAAGATGCCCCCAAAGCCCCGCCTCTGGCGGGGCTCTTTTTTGCGGCCACCGTGTTCGCGGCGGCCTTCGTCGTAGTGGCGCTGACTTCGGCGTATCGAGCTGGGTTCTTCTGGCAGATGCCCGTTGATGCCGGCTACGAGATCTCCGCAAGGCGGTGGAGATCGCGAGCCGCAAGGGTGCGGGCAAAGGCGCAGCCAAGGCGGCGGTCAAGGTGGCGACGGAGGATACGCAGGACGTGCGGGATCAGAGGTTGGGTAGTCTCTCTTCTCGTCATTGCGAGCGAAGCGAAGCAATCCAGAGTCTCTCCGCGGAAATACTCTGGATTGCTTCGTCGCAAGGGCTCCTCGCAATGACGGAGTTGGTTGCTACGCCTTCGCCCCGCCCCGAAATCCCGTCGCGAGCACGTAGCGTTCCGAGGAATCCTGCCGGCTCGCCGCGGGCTTGACGTGGCGCACGGTGGCAAAATCGCGCTTGAGCTGGGCCAGCAGCTCGGCGTCGGCGCCGCTCTGGAACGTCTTGGCGAGAAACGTGCCGCCGGGCTTGAGCACGTCGCAGGCGAACGCGGCCGCGGTCTCGACCAGGCCGACGATGCGGAGCTGATCGGTCTTGCGGTGGCCGGTGGTGTTGGCGGCCATGTCGGACATCACGACATCGGCGCCGCCGCCCAGCATCGCGGTGAGCTTCTCGGGGGCGTCATTGTCCATGAAGTCGAGCTGCGCGAAATCGACGCCGGGAATTTCGGGCATCTCCAGCAGGTCGATCGCGACGACCTTGCCCTTGCCTTCGGTAGAGCCGACGCGCTTGGCCGCGATCTGGCTCCAGCCGCCGGGCGCCGCGCCGAGATCGACCACGGCCATGCCGGGCTTCAGAAGACGAAACTTGTCGTCCATCTCCAGGAGCTTGAACGCCGCGCGCGAGCGATAGCCCGCCGCCTTGGCCTTGGCGACATAGGGATCGTTGAGCTGCCGCTCCAGCCACAGCTTGGACGAGAGCTTGCGCTTGCCGCCGGTCTTGACCTGGACGTGCAAGCGGCCGGTGGTGTCTTTCGCCATCTCACCAGCTCCTGAGCGCGCCGTCCTCGCGCATCATCTCGACCAGCATGCCCTCGCGCAGGCCGCGATCGGCGACGCGCAGGCGCGGCAGCGGGAAGGCGTGCCTGATCGCATCGAGGATGGCGCAGCCGGCCAGCACGAGGTCGGCGCGCTCGACGCTGATGCAATTGTTGCCGGCGCGCTCCTCGTAGCTCATGCCGAGCAGCTTGTTGGTGGTCGCGGTGATGTCAGCATCGTTCATCCAGATGCTGTCGATGCGGCGGCGATCATAGCGCGCGAGGTTGAGATGGATGCCGGCAAGCGTCGTCACCGTGCCGGAGGTGCCGAGCAGATGCATGTCGGTGAGATCGCGGCCGTGCTCTGCCGCGAACGGCGCGACGTGATTGGCGACCTCGCGCTCCATCGCGGCATAGATTTCCGGCGTGACGTCGCGGCCGCCGAACTGCTCGGCAAGCGTGACCACGCCGAACGGGATCGACATCCAGGCCCGGATCCGCTGCTCCGGATTTGTGGGGTTGCGCTCGATCCGCACCAGCTCGGTCGAGCCGCCGCCGATGTCGAACAGGATCGCGCCGCGCCCCCTGGGATCGACCAGCGGCGAACAGCCGAGCACGGCGAGCGCCGCCTCGGTCTCGCGGTCGATCACCTCGAGCTCGATCCCGGTCTCGGCCGCGACGCGGCTGCGGAAACCTTCCGCATTCGAGGCCGCGCGGCAGGCTTCGGTCGCGATCAGCCGCAGCCGCCGCGCCTTGCGCAGATTGATCTTGTCACGGCAGATGCTGAGCGCGGCGATGGCGCGCTCGATCGCGGCATCGCTGATGCAGCCCGTCGCCGAGACGCCCTCGCCGAGCCGGATGATGCGCGAGAAGGAATCAACCACGCGAAAGCCGTCGTGGGTCGGACAGGCGATCAGGAGCCGGCAATTGTTGGTGCCGAGGTCCAGCGCCGCGTAGACGCCGGTTCCCGACTGAGCGGCGACGACCGGTCCAGTGGCCAATGCCACCGCCGCCATCGCCCCCTCCAGCTCACCGGGCAGCCCGTGGCCATCGCGGAGCCGCGTGTGGTCATTCATACAAACTGTCTTTCCGCGGCCCGATGGGCCGATCTGGAATTGCTTTTTTCGCCTGAAACATTAGCAGCGCGGCAGGTCTGCGCAACATCGCATCACATGGGACCATGTCCATTCGTGCGTTGTCGTGAACGGGGTCGTGGGTTATCTGAGGGGGTCCGGTCCCCCGCTGCCGCGAAAATGCGCAAATACCGGCTTTTCAGGTCTTTCCCATGCAAGAACACACCAAATCGTCCACGCTCGAAAACGCTATTGCACTGCAAAAATATGGCGTCGGGCAGCCCGTCCGCCGCAAGGAGGACGACACGCTGGTGCGCGGCAAGGGCCGCTACACCGACGATTTCAACCTGCCCGGCCAGGCCTATGCCGTGATCGTCCGTTCCACTCACGCCCACGGCATCATCCGCGGCATCGGCATTGACGCCGCCAAGGCGATGCCGGGCGTGCTGGGGGTGTGGACCGGTAGGGATCTCGATGCCGCCGGCTACGGCCCTTTCACCTGCGGCCTGCCGCTGAAGAGCCGCGACGGCTCGCCCCTGCTCCAGACCAACCGCCAGCCGCTGGCGACCGACAAGGTCCGCTTCGTCGGCGATCCCGTCGCCTTCGTGGTGGCAGAGACGCTGGCCCAGGCGCGCGATGCGGCCGAAACGGTCGAGGTCGACGTCGAGCCACTGCCGGCGGTGACCGACCCCGAGGAAGCGGCCAAGCCCGGCGCGCCGCAGCTCTATGACCATATCCCTGATAACGTGGCGCTCGACTACCACTATGGCGACATGGAGAAGGTGAACGCAGTCTTTGCCAGCGCCGCCCATGTCACCAAGATCGACATCGAGAACACCCGCGTCGCCGTGGTCTCGATGGAGCCGCGCGTGGGCCTTGCCTCCTATGACAAGAAGACCGAGCGCTACACGCTTCAGGTGCCGACGCAGGGCGTCGCCGGCAACCGCGCCAACCTCGCCAAGAACCTCAAAGTGCCGAACGAGAAGGTGCGCATCCTCACCGCCAATGTCGGCGGCTCCTTCGGCATGAAGAACATCAACTATCCCGAATACATGTGCATCCTGTACGGGGCGAAGGCTCTGGGTCGGCCGGTGAAATGGCTGGACGAGCGCTCCACCAGCTTCCTCTCCGACAGCCACGGCCGTGCACAAAAGATCCACGCCGAGCTCGCGCTCGACGCCGAGGGGCATTTCCTCGCGGCGAAGCTGTCCGGCTACGGCAATCTCGGCGCTTACATCACCGGCGTTGCGCCGGGGCCGCTCTCGCTGAACACCGGCAAGAACTTTTCCAGCGTCTACCGCACGCCGCTGATGGCGGTCGACATCAAGACGGTGCTGACCAACACCACGCTGATGGGCGCCTATCGCGGCGCCGGTCGTCCCGAGGCGAACTACTACATGGAGCGGCTGATCGACCGCGCCGCCGACGAGATGGGCATCAACCGGCTGACCTTGCGCAAGCGCAACTTCATCAAGCCGACCCAGATGCCGTTCCCAGCCTCCTCCGGCGTGACCTATGACAGCGGCGACTTCCAGGCCGTGTTCAACAAGGCGCTCGAGATCTCCGACCACGAGAATTTCTCCAAGCGCAAAAAGGAGAGCAAAAAGGCCGGCAAGCTGCGCGGCATCGCAGTCGGCTCCTATCTCGAGGTCACCGCGCCGCCGAGCCCGGAGCTCGGCAAGATCGTGTTCGATGCTGACGGCAGCGTGCAGCTCATCACCGGGACGCTCGATTACGGCCAGGGCCATGCCACCCCGTTCGCGCAGGTTTTGTGCGAGCAGCTCGGCGTTCCCTTCGAGCGCGTCAAGCTGGTTCAGGGCGACAGCGACATCGTCCACACCGGCAGCGGCACCGGCGGCTCGCGTTCGATCACCGCGAGCGGCATGGCGATCGTGGGCGCCGCCAAGCTCGTGATCGAAAAGGGCAAGCACGCCGCCGCGCACATGCTGGAAGCATCCGAAGCCGACATCGAGTTCGCCGACGGCCGCTTCACCATCGCCGGCACCGACCGCAGCATCGACATCATGGAGCTCGCCAAGAAGCTGCATGACGGCAAGACGCCGGAGGGCGTGCCCGACAGCCTCGACGTCGACCACACCAGCGAGCCGGTGCCCTCGGCCTTCCCGAACGGCTGCCATGTCGCCGAGGTCGAGATCGATCCGGAGACCGGCGTGGTGCAGATCGTGCGCTACAGCGCGGTCAACGATTTCGGCACGGTGATCAATCCGATGCTGGTCGCGGGCCAGCTCCATGGCGGCGTCGTCCAGGGCATCGGCCAAGCGCTGATGGAGCACGTCCGCTACGACGAGAGCGGCCAGCCGATCACGGGCTCGCTGATGGACTATGCCCTGCCCCGCGCCGAGGACGTGCCCAACATGACGGTCGGCGATCACCCGGTGCCGGCGACGACCAATCCGCTCGGCAGCAAGGGCTGCGGCGAAGCCGGCTGCGCCGGCAGCCTGTCGACGGTGGTGAATGCGGTGCTGGACGCGCTCTCCGACTACGGCATCAAGCACATCGACATGCCGCTGACCCCGGAGCGGGTATGGCGCGCGATCCAGGAGGCGAAGGCCAAGGCGGCGTAAGGGCCTCTTTCGCAGACGATCACTCGCCGCCGCCACACGCACAACTGTCGTCGCCCGACTTGATCGGGCGATCCAGTACTCCGAGGCGGCGGTTATTCACGGATGGGCCGCGGCGTACTGGATGCCCCGGTCAAGCCGGGGCATGACACCGCGTTTTGTGGTGACAGGCTTGCCTTCTCCATTACGCCGCCGCCTGCTCACGTGGCTGGTAGATCGCGGTGTGCTGGCAATGCGCCAGCGGCGTGGTGCCGTTGGCAACGACGAGCGCGTCGAGCTCGACGAAGCGGTGGCCTTTCTTCTCGTAGTTCGCGGCGACTTTTGCCCGCGCGGTGATCTCGTCACCGATGCGTGCGGCTGACAAGAGCTGCATGCGGCTGCCGACGTGGATCCACGGGCCGAGGATGGTGTTGTCAACCAGCACGCGGTTCATCACCCGCTGGATCAGGCCGGGATGGCCGAGGCCCTCGCGCGCAAAGATCGGATCGGTCTCCCTGATGTCGGCGAGATAGTCGGCCGCATCCTGTCCCGCCCAGCGGCGCGGCGTCGTGCCGAACCACTTGCCGGTCTCGAACGTCGCCGGGCTGACCGGCTTGCGCTCGGCAACCGCGGGGACCGCGACATAGTCGCTCAACGACACCGCAGGCGGGGCCGCCGGCAGCGAGGCCGTTCCGGTCGCGCACAGCTCGGTGCGGCTGAATACTTCGATCGTGAGCAGGCCATTGTGCTCGGTGGCGTCGACATCGGCGCTCTCGCCGTCATAGACCGGTTTGATGAACCGCGCCTCGACCAGCCCGCGCGACAAGAAATCGCGACCCCAGCGCGCCAACGGCACGTGCATCATGTAGGCGAACACATCGACGCCCGGCACCAGCCCGCCCTCGAAGCCGAAACGGCGCGCCACCGTGTCGTCATGCATCTTATTCTCGGACTGTTTTGCGGTGTTGTAGGCCTCGACGCGATAGGTTTCGAGCCGGTTCGGCATGGGTCGCCTTCCCTGTGTTCTCATTGTTTCGGAGCGATCGTAGGCCCCAGGGAACAGCGGTCAATCCCCTCGCCTTTGCGGCCCGAATGGGGTACCACGCGGCCAATGACTGACACCCCCACCCGCATCTATGTCGACGCCGACGCCTGTCCGGTGAAGGACGAAATCTACCGCGTCGCGCTCCGCCACGGCGTGCCCGTGAGCGTCGTCGCCGGCAACTTTATTCGAGTGCCCCACGATCCCCTGATCGAGCGCATTGCTGCCGGCGCCGGCATGGACGCGGCCGACGACTGGATCGCGGAACGCGCCAGGCCCGGCGATGTCGTCGTGACATCAGACATTCCGCTGGCGAGCCGCTGCGTGAAAGCGGGCGCCGACGTGATCGCGCCGAACGGAAAGCCGTTCACGGAAGAGTCGATCGGGATGACGCTGGCGGTGCGCAACCTGATGACGGATCTGCGTTCGGCCGGCGAAGTCACCGGCGGCCCGCGCTCGTTCGCGCCGCGCGACCGTTCCGCATTCCTCTCGGCGCTCGACCAGACGCTGCGCCGGATCCAGCGCCGCCGCGCTGACCAGACCGTCACCAGTCAGGGCTGATCATGGCGCCGCCGCTGATCCAACTGAAAGACATCAGGCTGACCTTTGGCGGTACGCCGCTGCTGAGCGGCGTCGAACTCAATGTCGCACCAAGCGAGCGCGTCTGTCTGATCGGCCGCAACGGGTCCGGCAAATCGACGTTACTCAAGATCGCCGCCGGCCTCATCGAGCCCGATGGCGGCACGCGTTTCGTGCAGCCCGGCGCCACAGTTCGCTATCTGCCGCAGGAGCCGGATTTCGGCGAACTCAAGACCACGCTCGCCTATGTCGAGGCGGGGCTTGCGCCCGGCGACGACCAGCACCAGGCGCGTTATCTCTTGGAGCAGCTTGGCCTCACCGGCGAGGAGAACCCGCATAATCTCTCCGGCGGCGAGGCCCGCCGCGCGGCGCTCGCCCGCGTGCTGGCGCCCTCGCCCGACATCCTGCTGCTGGACGAGCCGACCAACCATCTCGATCTCTCCACCATCGAGTGGCTTGAAAAGGAGCTGGACAGCCGGCGCAGCGCGCTGGTGCTGATCAGCCACGACCGCCGCTTCCTCACCAATCTGTCGCGCTCCACCGCCTGGCTCGACCGCGGCAAGATCAAGCAGATCGACCGCGGCTTTGCCTCGTTCGAGAGCTGGCGCGACGAGGTGCTGGCCGAAGAAGAGCGCGACCAGCACAAGCTCGACCGCAAGATCGTCGACGAGGAGCACTGGCTGCGCCACGGCGTCTCCGGCCGGCGCAAGCGCAACGTCAAGCGGCTCGCCAATCTGCATGCGCTGCGCGACCAACGCCGCAATTATCGCGGCACCGCCGGCAGCGCCAATCTCGCGGCCGCGGAAGCGGAGCAATCCGGCAAGCTGGTGATCGAGGCCAAGGGCATCACCAAGGCTTATGGCGAGCGAAAGATCGTCGAGAATTTTTCGACTCGCATCCAGCGCGGCGACCGGCTCGGCATCATCGGCCCCAACGGCGCCGGCAAGACCACGCTGGTCAATCTGCTGACCGGCGGCGCGCAGCCTGATACCGGCACCGTGCGGCTTGGGGCCAATCTGGAAATGGCCACGCTCGACCAGCACCGCGAGAGCCTCGATCCCAAATCGACGCTAGCCGAAGCGCTCACCGGCGGTCGCGGCGACCAAATCATGGTCGGCGGCAAGCCGAAGCATGTCGTTGGCTACATGAAGGACTTCCTGTTCGCGCAGGAGCAGCGCGGCACGCCGCTGGAGGTGCTCTCTGGCGGTGAGCGCGGCCGGCTGATGCTGGCCCGCGCGCTGGCAAAGCCCTCGAACCTCCTTGTGCTGGACGAACCGACCAACGATCTCGACCTCGATACGCTCGACGTGCTCGAGGAGATGCTGGGCGATTACGAGGGCACGGTGATCCTGATCAGCCATGACCGCGACTTCCTCGACCGCGTCGTCACCTCCGTGATCGCGCCTGAGGGCAACGGCAAATGGATCGAATATGCCGGCGGTTACAGCGACATGCTGGTGCAACGCGGCGCGGACCTGAAGCGCGACGCGGCGAAGGCGCAAGCACCGGCAGAGAAGAAAGAGGAGCGCGCAGCTGCTCCCGCTCCTGCACCAAAGCGGCGCCTGAGCTTCAACGAGAAGCACGCCCTGGAGACGCTGCCGAAGAAGATGGAGACGTTGCAGGCCGATATCGCAAGGCTGCAACGGGTCCTCGACGATCCCAATCTCTATGCGAAAGATCGCAAAAAATTCGACGACACCTCCGCCGCCATCGCCAAGGCGCATGACGAATTGTCCGTCGCCGAAGAGCGCTGGCTTGAACTTGAAATGCTGCGTGAAGAAATAGAGCAGGCTTGACCCATGACCACTCCCCTCGCCGCAAAAATCGCCCGTGAATACGGCACGCCCTGCGCCGTCATCGACATGGACAGGGTCGAGCGCAACATCGCGCGCATCCAGAAGGCCTGCGATGAGGCCGGCGTCGCCAACCGTCCCCACATCAAGACGCACAAGAATCCGACCATCGCGAAAATGCAGGTCGCGGCGGGGGCGAAAGGCATCACCTGCCAGAAGCTCGGCGAGGCCGAGATCATGGCCAATGCCGGCATCGACGACATCCTGATCAGCTACAATCTGCTGGGCGAAGAGAAGATGGCGCGGCTCGGCGCGCTCCAGGCGAAGGCGAACATGACGGTCGCCGCCGACAATTCGACCGTCGTCGCCGGTCTGCCGAAAGCGGCTGCGGCGTCAGGCCGTCCGCTCTCGGTCGTGGTCGAATGCGACACCGGCCGCAAGCGCGCCGGCGTCGAGACGCCCGCCGAAGCGGTTGCGCTGGCGCGCGAGATCGCGGCATCCAAGGGGCTGCAATTCGCCGGCTTCATGCTCTACCCGACCGAAACGGGCTGGGCTGACGCACAGAAGTTTTACGACGAGGCGCTGGCCGGCGTGCGCGCGCATGGGCTCGAAGCGAAAATCGTCTCGACCGGCGGCACGCCGAACCTGAAGAACCTCGGCAAGCTCAAGGGCGGCACCGAACACCGCTTCGGCACCTATATCTACAACGACCGCATGCAGGTCGCCGCCGGCGTCGCCAGCTGGGACGATTGCGCTCTGCACATCTATTCGACGGTGGTGAGCCGCGCCGCGCCCGAGCGCGGCATCCTCGATGCCGGCTCGAAGACGCTGACCTCGGACACCGGCGGGCTCGACGGCCACGGCCTGATCCTGGAGCATCCCGAGGCGAAGATCGCGCGCTTTGCCGAGGAGCACGGCTTCCTCGACCTCTCCCGCAGCAACACGCGCCCCAATGTCGGCGACGTCGTCCGCATCGTGCCGAACCATGTCTGCGTCGTCGTCAACATGATGGACGAGGTCGTGATGGTGCGCGGCGAGGAGATCATCGGCACGCTGCCGGTCGCGGCACGGGGGAAGCTGCGGTAGGGGCGCGCTGCTCCCACAGCCGTCATTGCGAGGAGCTCTTGCGACGAAGCAATCCAGACGACCTCCGCGGACGGATTCTGGATTGCTTCGCTACGCTCGCAATGACGATGGTGAGCTAGCGAGCCATTTCAGCACGCCCCTGCCCCCTGCCCCGCCGGTCGCAAACGAGGCCTGCAGGAGATAGCCGCCGGTCGGCGCTTCCCAGTCCAGCATCTCGCCGGCGGCAAATACGCCAGGCAGCTTGCGGATCATGAAATCGGCATCGAGTTCATCGAACGAGATGCCGCCAGCACTCGAGATCGCACGCGCGATTGGCGATACGCCGGTGAGCCCGATCGGCACGGCGTTGATGAGCTCGGCCAATCGTTGGGGCGGCATGGCCGACAGCGATTGGCCGGCGCCAACTGCGGCCTCCTGCAACAACCCAACGGCGATGGGCGAGAGCTGCGCCGCCTTGCGCAGGAAGTTGGAGAACGACTGTTTGCCGCGCGAGGCAGCCAGGCGCTTGACGAGTTCGGCCTCATCGACATCCGGGCGCAAGGCGACGCGCAGCACCGCCTCGCCGTTCGCCGCGATCGCCTCGCGCAATTCGGCCGACAGCGCATAGATCGCCCCGCCTTCGATGCCGGCCCGCGTGATGATTGCCTCGCCGCGCAGGCTGTGCGGGCCGAAGTTTAGCGCAATCCCTTTGAGCGGCTGCCCTTCGAAGCGGGACCGAAAGACGTCGGACCAGGCGACGATGAAGCCGCAATTGGCAGGCCGTAGCGGCGATATCGCGATGCCTTTGTCCGCCAGAATGGTCGTCCAGCCGCCATCGGAGCCAAGCCGCGGCCAGCTTGCGCCGCCGAGCGCCAGCACTGTCGCTTTGGCAGCGATGACAGCCGTTCCATGGCGCGTTTGAAACCGGAGCCGCCCCTCGTCATCCCAACCGGTCCAGCGATGACGAAAGGCGAACCGCACCCCGGTAGCATCGAGCCGCCGAAGCCAAGCGCGCAGCAAGGGCGAGGCCTTGAACGCCTTCGGAAACACTCGGCCGCTGCTGCCGACGAAAGTCGGCTCGCCCAGTGCCTCGCTCCAGGCGCGCAGCGCGTCGGGCGGAAACGCGTCGATGGCAGCCTTCAACTTCGGCGCCGCCGCGCGGTAGCGCGCCATGAACTGCGGCAGCGGCTCGCTGTGGGTGAGATTGAGCCCGCCTCGGCCCGCCATCAGAAACTTGCGGCCGGCTGACGGCATCGCGTCGTACACGGTGACGCGGGCGCCGCCCTGCGCCAGCACCTCCGCCGCCATCAGCCCGGCGGGGCCGGCGCCGATGACGGCGACGGCTGTCAGAGCTTTACCCCCGCCCGCGCCGCGGCCTGCGCCACGTACTTCTGCGTCTGCTCGAACGCCCCCGTCAGCGCCTTGGCCTTCGACATGTCGCTGATCTCGGCAAAATGCGCGGCGACCGCGTCCGGCGTCCATTCGGGCTCCGGCAGGTTGATGCCTTCGCTCTCCAAGATCTTGATCACGGCGAAGGAGCCGGCGCCGGCACCCATGATGGTACGGGTGGGCGCATCCTCGCTCAGCATGTATTCGACTGCGGGCGTGATCGCGTTCGGCTTCATCAGTTGCAGCGCCTGCGGCGGCAGCAGCTCTTCGGTCATGCGGGTCGCCGCCGTCGGCGAGATGATGTTGACGCGAATGTCGTTCTTGCGGCCCTCCTCGGCGAGCACGTTCATCAGGCCGACCATGCCTGATTTCGCCGCGCCGTAATTGGCCTGGCCGAAATTGCCGTAGAGGCCGGAGGATGACGTCGTCAGCACGATGCGGCCGTAATTGCGGTCGCGCATGCCGGCCCAGGCCGCCTTGCAGCAATAGAAGGTGCCGACGAGATGCACGTCGAGCACCTTCTGGAAATCGGCCGCTTCCATCTTGCCAAACGACTTGTCGCGCAGGATGCCGGCATTGGCGCACAAGAGATCGACGCTGCCCCACTCCTTGGTGGCGCGCTCGACCATGGCGGTGACCTGCTCGAAGTTGGAGACGTCGGCGCCGTCGGCCACCGCGGTGCCGCCGGCTTTGCGGATCTCCTCGACCACGGCCTCGGCCGGCGACAGCGAGCCGCCGGTGCCATCACGCGCGCCGCCGAAATCGTTGACCACGACCTTGGCGCCGCGGCTCGCCAATCCCAACGCATGCGCGCGACCCAGACCATTGCCCGCGCCGGTGACGATGGCGACGCGTCCGTCGAACCTGATTGCCATGAGTAAGGGTCTCTATTCTTCTTCCCTTCTCCCCTTGTGGGAGAAGGTGGCGCGAAGCGCCGGATGAGGGGTCTCTCTCTACAGATGCGCTCGCGGAGAGAGACCCCTCACCCGCCTCGCGTTCCGCGAGGCACCCTCTCCCACAAGGGGAGAGGGTGAAACCCCGCTCTCTGGGTTTCCTTTTTGAGCAGCGATGGATGGCCGGGTCAAGCCCGGCCATGACGGCTTGGGCTTACTCGAAGTAGATCAACCCGAGCCAGTCCGCAACCAGCGCGGGCTTGTCCTCGCCTTCGATCTCCACCGTGACGTTGGTGCGGGACTGCAATTCGTTCGGCTTGCGTAGCTTGGCTTCCGCCAGCACGAAACGGCCGCGGACGCGCTTGCCGGAGCGGACCGGCGAAATGAAGCGCAGCTTGTCGAAGCCGTAGTTCACGCCCATCGTGGTGCCCGCGATCACCGGCATCACCTCATAGGACATGATCGACATCAGCGACATCGTGAGAAAACCGTGCGCGATGGTGGTGCCGAACGCGGTTTCCTTCCTCGCCCTTTCAGGGTCGACATGGATGAACTGGTGATCCTCGATCACGTCGGCGTAGGTGTCGATGCGGGGCTGATCGATCAGGTGCCACGACGACACGCCGATCTCCTTACCGACCATGGACTGATAGGCGTCGAGCGTAATCGGCGGCTTCTTCCAGACTTCGTTCACTTAGGTCTCACTCCGTGTTTTCGACAGCTCCGGAAAATCCTCCTCGCGGAATTCCGGGCCGCGCAGGGGATCGGTGCGATCGTCGTCGCGCTCCAGCCTGCGTAGCTGCACGCGGCGGATTTTTCCAGAGATCGTCTTCGGCAGCTCGGTGACGATTTCGAGGCGGCGGATGCGCTTGAATGGCGCGAGACGCGTGTGCAGGTGCTTGAAGATCGACAGCGCGGTCTCGGGCGAGCGCTCTGCGCCCGACGCCAGCAGTACGAAGGCCTTGGGGACCGCGAGCCGGATCGGATCCGGGCTCGGCACCACGGCGGCCTCGGCGACGAGCTCATGCTCGAGCAGCACGCTCTCCAGCTCGAACGGGCTGATTCGGTAGTCGGACGATTTGAACACGTCGTCGGAGCGGCCGACGAAGGTGAGATAGCCATCCTGATCCGCGAACACGACGTCGCCGCTGCGGTAGAGCTCGCCTTCGGCACCGGAGAGCTTGCCGTCATCCCCCTGATAGCCCTGCATCAATCCGGCGGGACGGTTCGCGCCGAGCACCAGGGTCACCTCGCCTTCCTTCGCCGGATTGCCGTCGGCATCGCTGATCTGCACGCGATAGCCCGGCAGCGGCCGGCCCATCGAGCCGATCTTGATAGGCTGGCCCGGCGAATTGCCGGCGAGTGCAGTCGTTTCAGTCTGGCCGTAGCCGTCGCGGATGGTCAGCCCCCAGGCCGCCTGTACCTGGTCGATCACTTCAGGATTGAGCGGCTCGCCGGCGCCGCAGACCTCGCGAAGCGACACCTTGAACGAGGCGAGATTCTCCTGGATGAACAGCCGCCACACCGTCGGCGGCGCACATAGCGTGGTGACGCCACAGCGGCCGATAGTGGCGAGCAGTCCCTTGGCGTCGAAGCGCGGCTGGTTGACCACGAACACGGTCGCGCCCGCATTCCACGGCGCGAAAAAACAGCTCCAGGCATGCTTGGCCCAACCGGGCGATGAGATGTTGAGATGGACGTCGCCGGGCTGCAGCCCGATCCAGTACATGGTGGAGAGATGGCCGACCGGATAGCTGCGCTGACTGTGCCGCACCAGTTTTGGTTTTGCGGTCGTGCCCGAGGTGAAATAGAGCAGCATCGGGTCGTCGGCCTTGGTCGGACCGTCAGGCGCAAAACTCTCCGAAGCGGTCGCCGCCTCGTCATAGGCCAGCCAGCCATCGGACGTCGTGCCGACCACGATGCGGACGATACTCTCGGTACCGAGGCTTGCGAACTTCGCGACCTGATCTTCGGTGGCCACCACCGCCTTCGCCTTGCCGCGATCGAGCCGATCGCGCAGTTCTTCTGCGGTGAGCAGCGTGGTCGCGGGAATCACGACGACGCCGAGCTTCATCGCCGCCAGCATCGTCTCCCACAGCGGAACCACATTGCCGAGCAGCAGCAAGAGATGATCGCCGCGCTTCAAGCCCTGCGCGCGGAGGAAGTTGGCGACCTGGTTCGAGCGCTTCGAGAGAGTCGCGAAAGAGAGCTTGATCTGCCGGTCCTGCGCGGCATCGACGATCCAGAGCGCAGGCCTGTCCCTGCTCTCCGCATTCGTCGCGAGGTCGGCATCGAACCAGTCGAGCGCCCAGTTGAATGGAACCGGATCGGGCCAGCGGAAGCCCTTGACCGCTGTCTCGTAATCCGTGCGGTGCTTGAGCAGAAACGCGCGCGCTTCCTGAAATGTCGTCATGATCCGGGCCCGTCGAATTGACCTTCGACTGTAGCCCGGATGGAGCGAAGCGCAATCGGGGGACGGTCGCGCCAATTGAAAGTGCTGTCCCGGATTGCGCTTCGCTCCATCCGGGCTACGAGCAAAGCCTCGCTATTTTCCAGCGAGGCTGCGAACGTGCTTGATAATTCCGGAAAAATCCACCCCGCCGTGCCCGGCTGCGTCGAAAGACTGATAGATCTCCTGCGCATGCTTGCCGAGCGGCGTCGCCGCACCCGCAGCCTTCGCGGCGTCCTGCGCCAGCGTCAGGTCCTTCACCATCAGCGCCGAGGCAAATCCCGGCTTGTAATCGTTGTTGGCCGGCGAGGTCGGCACCGGGCCCGGCACCGGGCAATAGGTCGTCAGCGACCAGCACTGGCCCGACGAGGTCGAGGCGACGTCGAACAGCGCCTGATGCGAGAGCCCGAGCTTCTCAGCCAATGCAAAGGCCTCGCTGACCGCGATCATGGAAATGCCGAGGATCATGTTGTTGCAGATCTTTGCGGCCTGCCCTGCGCCGGCGCCGCCGCAATGCACGATCTTCTTGCCCATCTTCTCCAGCACGGGCTTTGCCGCCGCGAACGCACTCTCCTCGCCGCCGCACATGAAGGTGAGCGTCGCCCCCTTGGCGCCACCCGTGCCGCCGGAGACCGGCGCGTCGACCGAGAGCACGCCGTGCTTGGCGGCCAGCGCATGCGCCTGCCGTGCGCTCTCGACGTCGATGGTCGAGCTGTCGATGATCAGCGCGCCTTTGGTCATGGCAGGAACGACCTCGTTCCAGACGGACAGCACATGCTTGCCGGCCGGCAGCATGGTGACGACGACGTCCGCGCCCTTCACAGCACCCGCAGCGCTGTCGGCAATGCTGGCGCCATCGGCCTTGGCTTGCGCGCGCGAGGCCTCGACGAGGTCGAAGGCGACGACCTTGTGGCTGGCCTTGACCAGGTTGGCGGCCATCGGGCCGCCCATGTTGCCGAGACCGATGAATGCGATCGTGGCCATTGTCGTTTCCTCCGCTTGAGATGTCTCGCTGATTATAGATCGAAGAAATTAGGCACAATTGGCGGCATTGGGGTCACCTCTCCCCAACGGGGACGGATTGCGCCTGGCGATGCGCAGCATCGTCCAGAGCAATCCGGGTGAGGGGCCGCCGCACCCAGTGACACTGTAGCCCCTCACCCGGATCGCATCTCTTGATGCGATCCGACCTCTCCCTACGGGAGAGGTGATCCGAGTCCTTGGCTGCATCCACATACTAGTTGAACTTCAGCTCGTCGGTGCCGATTTCGGCGAAATATGGCGCCACCATCTGCGGCGTCACGTCCTCGATGCGCGGCGGCGACCACGACGGATTGCGGTCCTTGTCGATCACCGCGGCGCGCACCCCCTCGCGGAAATCATCGCTGCGGAAGACCTCCAGCGCGGCGCGATATTCGCGCACCAGGCACTCTTCCAGGCTCGATGATTTGCGTGCGAGCCGCAGCAGGTTCAGCGTCACCACCATGCCGCGCGGCGATTTTTCATTGAGCGTCTTCAGTGTCGTCAGAGCGAATTCGGAGCCGTCGCGCTTGAGCGCTGCGAAGATATCTTCCATGCGGTCGAAGCCAAACAATGCGTCGATAGTCGGCTCTTTTGCGGCGACTGGTCCTGCGGTTTCACTGGTCGCAAAACCGTTGATGAGCTTGCTAACGTCGGCGGCGGTCGCGCCCGAGCGCAGCTTCGTCAGGGCTTCGCGCAGCTCCGGCAGCCTCACGGCCGGCACGACCCAGTCGGCGAACTTCGCATGGATCGCATCCGGCCCGTTCATGGTCTGGCCGGTCAGCCCGAAATAGGTGCCGATCTCGCCCGGCGAATGCGACAACAAAAAGGTGCCGCCAACATCCGGGAAGAAGCCGAGCCCAACCTCGGGCATCGCCAGCTTGGTGCGATCGGTGACGACGCGGTGGCTGGCATGGGCTGACAAACCGACGCCACCACCCATCACGATGCCGTCCATGAACGCCACATACGGCTTCGGGAATTTCTTGATCCGGGCGTTGAGGATGTATTCCTCGCGCCACAGGATCTTGCCGAGATCCCCATTGACCTTGGAGCTTTCCCAGAGCGTGCGAATGTCGCCGCCGGCGCATAGGCCACGCTCGCCGGCACCTTCCAGCAGGATCACGGCGATGCCCGGATCGGCCTCGAAGCGGTCGAGCGCCTTGTCGATGTCGCGAAACATCTCCAGCGTCACGGCGTTGAGCGCCTTCGGACGGTTGAGGCGGATCACGCCGGCTGCGCCCTCGACACGGGCGATCAGGTCGCCCTCTTCCACGCCGCTCATCGCGCGCCCTCGATCAGTTTGCGCGCCACGATGAGCCGCATGATTTCATTGGTGCCTTCGAGGATCTGGTGCACGCGCAAATCGCGCACGATCTTCTCGATGCCGTATTCGCTGAGGTAGCCGTAGCCGCCGTGAAGCTGCAGCGCATGGTTGGCGACCTCGAAGCCGACGTCAGTGCCAAACCGCTTGGCCATGGCACACAGCATGGTGGCATCGGGGTCCTTGCGGTCGAGCGCTGCCGCTGCACGCCACAAGAAGGTGCGCGCGGCCTCGAGCTCGATCGCCATGTCGGCGAGACGGAATTGCAGCGCCTGGAATTCGTCGAGGCGCTTTCCAAAGGCCTTGCGCTCCTTCATGTAGGCGAGCGCCTTGTCGAGCGCGACTTGCGCACCACCGAGCGAGCACGCGGTGATGTTGAGGCGGCCGCCATCGAGGCCGGCCATCGCGATCTTGAAGCCAGCGCCCTCTTCACTGAGGCGGTTGGCGACCGGCACGCGGGCGTTCTCGAACATCACGGCGCGGGTCGGCTGCGCGTTCCAGCCCATCTTGCGCTCATTGGCACCGAACGAGACGCCCGGCGTCTTGCCGTCGACGACGAGGGTCGAAATGCCGCCGGGACCATCGCCACCGGTCCTGACCATCGCGACCAGGAGGTCGGTGCCGCCGGCGCCCGAGATGAACTGCTTCTGGCCGTTGAGCACATAATGGTCGCCATCGCGCACCGCGCGGGTGCGCAGCGCTGCCGCGTCCGAGCCGGCGCCCGGCTCCGTCAGGCAGTAGCTCGCGATCAGCTCCATGGTGCAGAGCTTTGGCAGCCATGTGTGGCGCTGGGTATCGCTGCCGAAGGCATCGATCATCCAGGACGCCATGTTGTGGATGGAGATGAAGGCCGAGGTGGTCGGGCAGCCCGTCGCAAGCGCCTCGAAGATCAGCGCCGCGTCGAACCGCGTCATGGCGGAGCCGCCGACATCGTCGCGGATATAGATGCCGCCCATGCCGAGCGTGGCGGCTTCGCGCATCACGTCGACCGGAAAATGCTTCTCCTCGTCCCAGCGTAACGCGTGCGGCGCAATCTTTTCCGCTGCAAACGCCAAAGCCATGTCGCGAATTGCGACCTGATCCTCGTTCAGAGCGAACTGCATGCTGCCGCCTAACCTTTCACTCCACCGTCATTGCGAGCGCAGCGAAGCAGTCCAGCATCCCTCGGCAGAGACAGTCTGGATTGCTTCGTCGCACCAGCGCAAAATTGCTTCGCAATTTTGTCGCGGGCTCCTCGCAATGACGACTGGGCTACAGCCCTACTTCATCAGCGGGATCGAGAACTCCGCACCTTCCTTGACGCCGGACGGCCAGCGCGAGGTTACCGTCTTGGTCTTGGTGTAGAATCGAACCGAATCCGGACCGTGTTGGTTGAGATCGCCGAAGCCCGACTTCTTCCAGCCGCCGAAGGTGTAATAGGCGATCGGCACCGGGATCGGCACGTTGATGCCGACCATGCCGACGTTCACCTTGGCCGCGAAGTCGCGTGCGGCGTCGCCGTCGCGGGTGAAGATGGCCACGCCGTTGCCGTAATCATGATCTGACGGCAACGCCAGCGCTTCCTTGTAGTCGTGCGCACGCACGACGGAGAGCACCGGGCCAAAGATCTCTTCCTTGTAGATCCGCATGTCCTTGGTGACGTTGTCGAACAGCGAACCGCCGAGATAGAAGCCCTTCTCGTAGCCCTGCATCTTGAAGCCGCGGCCGTCGACGGCGAGCGTCGCGCCTTCTTTGATGCCGATGTCGATGTAGCTCTTGACCTTCTCGACCGCCTCGCGCGTGACCAGCGGACCGTAGTCGGCCGACGGGTCGATCGAGGTGCCGATCTTGAGGCTCTCGACGCGCGGGATCAGCTTTTCCATCAGACGGTCGGCGGCGGTCTTGCCGACGGGAACGGCGACGGAAATAGCCATGCAGCGCTCGCCGGCGGAGCCGTAGCCGGCGCCGATCAAGGCATCGACCGTCTGGTCCATGTCGGCATCGGGCATCACGATGGCGTGGTTCTTGGCGCCGCCGAAGCACTGGCAGCGCTTGCCGGTCTGCGCTGCGCGCTCGTAGATATACTGCGCAATCGGCGTGGAGCCGACGAAGCCGATCGCCTTGATATCGGGGTCGTCGAGGATCGCGTCGACCGCTTCCTTGTCGCCGTTGACGACGTTGAGGATGCCGGCCGGCAGGCCCGCCTCCATCATCAGCTCGGCGAGCTTCATCGGCACGCCGGGATCGCGCTCCGACGGCTTGAGGATGAAGGCGTTGCCGCAGGCGATCGCAGGTGCAAATTTCCACATCGGAATCATCGCCGGGAAATTGAACGGCGTGATGCCGGCGACGACACCGAGCGGCTGGCGCATGGAATAGATGTCGATGCCGGGGCCGGCGCCCTCGGTGTATTCGCCCTTCATCAGGTGCGGAATGCCGCAGGCGAACTCGGCGACCTCAAGGCCGCGCTGGATGTCGCCCTTGGCGTCAGGAACGGTCTTGCCATGCTCGCGCGCCAGCAGCTCGGCGAGTTGGTCGTAGTCGCGTTGCACCAGCTCCAGAAACTTCATCATGACGCGGGCGCGGCGCTGCGGGTTGGTCGCGGCCCACTCCGGCTGTGCGGCGCGGGCGTTCTCGACGGCGGCGCGAACCTCGGCCTTGGACGCCAGCGCGACCTTGGCCTGGACGTCACCGGTCATCGGCTCGAAAACGTCGGCGGTGCGGCCTGAGGTGCCCTTGACCTCCTTGCCACCGATGAAATGTCCGATTGAACGCATGGAATGATCTCCTTCAGGCTCAGCTGATCGCTTTGACAAATCCTATCGACCTGCATTTTATAGGATTCAAGTCTGAGATAATGCACCATAGATGTGCGAAAATGCTGGATCAAGGCGCTATCGACTGGGACGACTTTCGCTTCGTGCTGGCCATCGTGCGGGGCGGCTCGGTGTCGGCTGCGGCAAAACAGCTCGGGGTCGACCATGCGACGGTGATCCGCCGCGTCGATCGGCTGGAGAAGCACCTCTCGGCCAAGCTGTTTGACCGGCGCAAGACCGGCTACCTCCTCACCGAGGCCGGCCAGCGCGTCGCCGACAGCGCGGAAGCCATGGAATCCACCATCGTCGCCAACCAGGAGCAGGTCGGTGGCTCCGTGGCACGGCTGACCGGCACGGTGCGGATCGGCGCACCCGACGGTTTCGGCACCGCCTTCCTGGCGCCGCGGCTCGCCCCCTTTGCCGACCGCTACCCCGATCTCGACCTGCAACTTGTGGCCACGGCGCGGCTGTTCAGCCTCTCCAAGCGCGAGGCCGACATCGCCATCAGCCTGACCATGCCCAAGGAAGGCCGCATCGTCGGCCGCAAGCTGCTCGACTACCGCCTCGGGCTCTATGCCGCGCCTGCCTATCTCGACCGCTTCCCGGAGATCGCCTCGCGGCAGGACCTACCGCAGCACCGCTTCGTCGGTTACATCGAGGAATTGCTGTTCACGCCGGAGCTCGACTATCTGCCGCAGGTGTCGCCGAAGATTTCCGCACGTTTCCGCAGTGCCAATCTGATCGCGCAGCTCAATGCCACGCTCTCGGGTTTCGGCATCGCGGTGCTGCCGCACTTCATGGCGACCGACTATCCGCAGCTCGTTCCGGTGCTGCCGGAGGAGATCTCGATCACGCGCACGTTCTGGATGCTGATGCACGCCGACAGCAAGGACCTCGCGCGGATCAGGGCCGTGGCGGATTACATCAGCGAGATCGTTGAGCGCGAGCGGGCGTTGTTTGCGGGACGGTGAGTTGATGATTTCGTAAGGTGGGCAAAGTGACGAGACGCGCAAATGCGCGGCTCGTGGCGTGCCCACCACTTCTGCTGCAATCGTGGAGAGATGGTGGGCACGGCGCAAATGCGCCTTTGCCCACCCTACGGCACTTAGTTCTTTGTCTTCTTCACCGCCGACACCTTCGGCTCGCGCTTCGCGCCGTCGAGCGCGCTGTCCCGGCCCGCCTTCAGCACCTCGTCCGACAGCTCGCTTGACCCCGCGATGCGCGCCAGCAGCATGGTGCCGGCCATCGTCGCGAGCGTCGCAATCGCCTGCTTGCGCGCGGCCTTGCGCGGCATGTTCGGGATATAGTCGGTCATCATCTCGATCATCTCGTCGAGCTTGCCGGCGAAGGCCTTGCGCGTCTTCGGGCTCTCGCGGGCGATCTCGGCGCCGAGCGAGGGGATCGAGCAGCCATGACCTGGATTGTCACGATGCAGCGCGGAGAGATAGCTCTCGGCGATCAGCGCCAACCGCTTTTCAGGAGCGGCCTCGCCGGTGAGCTTGCGCCAATGGTCCATCGAGCGATCCATGGCGTAGGCGAAGGCCTCGATCACCAGCGCCTCGCGGGAATCGAAATGCGCGTAGAAGCCGCCGTGGGTCAGGCCCGCCTCCTTCATGAGGTCGGCGACGCCGATGCCGTGGGCGCCCTTTTCGCGCAGCCGCACGGAGGCCTTCTTCACGATGCGATCGTGGGTTTCCTGCTTGTGTTCCCGGGAATAGCGCATGCGCATCTCATTGAATGTCGGAGATCATCTCATAACACGCAAATGCCGCGAACGGCGCATTAATTCGCAGTTAGATTGTTGCCGATCATAGAAAAGGTTGCAGTTGCATGCACCGCCAGCGCGCCCTTCCCGTCGCGAACGAAGCCTTCGGTATAGCTCGTCTGGCGCCCCAGCTTGATCACCTTGCCTTCGGCCGAGATCAGGCCCGAACGGACCGAGAGCGGACGCAGGAAGGTCAGCTTCAGATCGAGGGTCACGGAGCCCTGCCCGACCTCCAGCCGGGTCGAGATCGCGCACCCCATGGCCGTATCCAACAACCCCGCGGCGGTCGCGCCGTGCAGGAGGCCGATGGTATTTTCGAGATCTTCACGCGGCTCCAGTTCCATGACGATCCGGCCCGGCTCGACCACGGCCATCGTGAAGCCGATCAGTTTTGCGAAGGGCGGCGGCGGCAGGCGGCCGTCGCGAATGCCCAGCATGGCGTCCATGCCCGACAGGCCCATCACCACTTTCGCAACCGGCGCAGGCGCCTGCCAATCCATCACGCGCTCGCGCCGCTGGTCGGGCGAAAACAGGTCGAATTGATCGGGTTCAGTCATGACGGCCTCGTTATATGACATATATCATGCTATGCCACGGACTTCCCACTGGCAACTCCGTTCCCCGCCCGCTTGACAAGCCGGGCGTTTCGGCCCGGAAGTGGCTTCGACCCGGCGCCTTGCGCCTGTCCACGAAACCTTCGGGATGCATGATGGAAATGCTCAACCACCACTGCGGCGTGACGCGTGACGCGCGCGGCGTCGCTCATGTCGCGATCTGCAATGCCGGCCCGCTCAACATTCTCGGCTCGCCCGTGACCGACGCCGTGCGCGAAGGTTTGCAGCGGCTTGCCACCGACCGCGACATCCGCGTCGTGGTGCTGCGCGGCCAGAGCGAGAAGAGCATGATCGGCGGCGCCGACATCAAGGAGATGGCGAAGCTCGACCAGAAGTCGGCCGAAGCCTTCATCAGCCGCCTGCGCGATCTTTGTGAGGCCGTGCGCGCCTTCCCGGCTCCGGTGATCGCGCGCATGCCCGGCTGGTGCCTCGGCGGCGGGCTCGAGGTCGCCGCCGCCTGCGACTTCCGCATCGCCGCGCATGATGCGCATTTCGGCATGCCGGAGGTGCGCGTCGGCATCCCCTCGGTGATCCATGCCGCGCTGCTGCCGCGCCTGATCGGCTGGGCCCGCGCGCGCTGGCTGGTGATGACGGCGGAGAACATCGACGCGCTGACGGCGCTGGCCTGGGGCTTGGTCGACAAGGTCGCGCCGGAAGGCGGGCTGGATGCCGAGGTCGAGCACGTCGTGAAGGCGTTGCTCGAATGCGGCGCCGAGGCGCTGCGCTCGCAGAAGGCACTGCTGCGGCAATGGGAGGAGTTGCCGCTGACGGAGTCGGTGAATTTGAGCGTGAAAGTGTTCGGCGAGTCGTTCCTGACGGACGAGCCGACGCGGCTGATGCAGGCGTTCGTGAACAGGAAGCGGTAGGTCTGCCGCCACTGTGCTGAAGAAGCTCTCGCCAAGCTAAAGGCGTCATGCCCGGCTTGACCGGGGCATCCAGTACACCGCGGCGCCAGTTGCAAGAGCGAGTTCGCCAACACGGGCCTCTGGAATACTGGATTGCCCGCTTTCGCGGGCAATGACAGCGGAGTGTGAGGCGGTCACCGCCTACAACCGCAACTCCGTCACAACCACATCCTGCCTCACCCAATCGAACGACCAAATCTCATCCGAACCACGACATTTTCTCATCCCTCGCGCGGGTTGCATTTTTTGCGCCGCATCATATGATGATCATAATCCTACTTTCAGCACAGGGAGTTTGTCATGGCCGAAGCCGCCGATCCCGTCGTCATCGTCTCCGCCGCCCGCACCCCGCTCGGCCGCTTCATGGGCGAATTGTCGCCGCTCCCCGCGCACAAGCTCGGATCGCACGTGATCGGCGCGGCGCTGGAGCGCGCAAAACTCGCGCCCGAAAAGGTCGACGAGGTCTTCATGGGCTGCGTGCTGCCGGCCGGTCAGGGCCAGGCACCGGCACGCCAGGCCGCACGCGCGGCCGGACTGCCCGATGCCACTGGCGCCACCACCGTGAACAAGGTCTGCGGCTCCGGCATAAAAGCGACCATGCTGGCGCACGACATCATCCGCGCCGGGTCGGCCGACATCGTCGTTTCCGGCGGCATGGAGAGCATGAGCAACGCGCCGTATCTTTTGGCCAAGGCGCGCGGCGGCTACCGCGCCGGCCATGACCGCATCATCGACCATATGATGATGGACGGACTGGAGGACGCTTACGAGACCGGCCGCTCCATGGGTGATTTCGGCGAGGCCACCGCGGAAGCCTACCAGTTCACCCGCAAGGACCAGGACGCCTACGCGATGGAGACACTCAGCCGCGCGCGCAAGGCCGTCGAGGGTGGCGCGTTCAAGGCCGAGATCGCACCGATTACGCTCACCGAGAAAGCGGGTCCCCGCGTCATCACCAATGACGAGCATCCGCTGAAGGTCGATCCCGCAAAAATCCCCGGCTTGAAGCCGGCGTTCCGCGCCAACGGCACCATCACGCCGGCCGCCTCCTCCGCCAATGCCGACGGCGCTGCCGCGCTGGTGCTGACCAAGCGCTCGCTCGCCGATCGGAGCGGCCTGCCGGTTCTGGCCGAAATCAAGGGCCACGCCACCCACAGCCAGGAGCCGCAATGGTTCACCACGGCACCGATCCCGGCGATCCGCAAGCTGCTCGACAAGGTCGGCTGGAGCGCAGGCGATGTCGATCTGTTTGAGATCAATGAGGCCTTCGCCGTGGTGGCGATGGCGGCGCAGCGCGATCTCGGCATTCCCCGCGACAAGCTCAACATCAACGGCGGCGCCTGCGCGCTCGGCCATCCCATCGGCGCGACCGGCGCGCGGCTGATCGTGACGCTGCTGCATGCGCTGGAGGCGCAGAACCTCAGGCGCGGCGTCGCCGCGCTCTGCATCGGCGGCGGCGAAGCCACGGCGATTGCGGTGGAGCGACTGGCGCACTGACGCGAGAACGTCCGAAAACGAGGGAACTCCGTCATTTGCGACGGAGGCGTCCCGTGCCATCCTGCAAGCTGACACAGGTCTGTTGCGACCTGCCCATCAACGTTGAGGCCCAATGATCTCGAACTGGCTCGCGGCAGCACTTTCCCGCCGCAACATCCACTACGGCTGGGTGATGGTCGGCGTGACCTTCCTCGCCGCACTGATCAGCGCCGGCACGGTCGGCGCGCCCGGCGTGTTCATCGTTCCCCTGCAAAAGGAGTTCGGCTGGAGCACGGCGGAGATTTCCTCCGCGCTGTCGATCCGCTTCATCCTGTTCGGCCTGATGGCACCGTTCGCGGCCGCTCTGCTCAACCGCTACGGCCTGCGCAACGTCACGCTGGCCGCGCAGCTGATCGTCGTGTCGGCGCTCGTGCTCTCGCTCGGCATGACCGAGGTCTGGCAACTCGTGGCGCTGTGGGGCGTGGTGATCGGGATCGGCACGGGCATGACTGCCTTGGTGCTGGGCGCAACCATTGCCACGCGCTGGTTCGCCGCAAGACGCGGCCTCGTCGTCGGCATCATGACGGCGAGCGTCGCCACGGGCCAGCTCGTGTTCCTGCCGCTGCTCGCAAGCCTCACCGAGCGCTTCGGCTGGCGTCTCGCGCTCGGCTTCGTCTGCATCATGCTCGGCGTCTCGGCCCTGGCGGTCCTGCTCGCGATGCGCGACCGGCCGAGCGATGTCGGCTTGCGCCCGTTCGGCGACGAAGGCACCGAGCCCCTGCCCGCTCCGCCCGTGAGCCATGGCACGATCACCGGCGTTGCGCTCGACACGCTGCGCGATGCCTCGAAGTCGACTGCGTTCTGGATCCTGTTTGCGACCTTCTTCGTTTGCGGCGCCTCAACCAATGGTCTCGTCCAGGTGCACCTGATCCCGATGTGCCTCGATTTCGGCATCCCACAGGTGCAGGCGGCGAGCCTGTTAGCTGCGATGGGCATCTTCGATTTCTTCGGCACCATCATGTCGGGCTGGCTGTCGGACCGCTACGACAACCGCTGGCTCTTGTTCTGGTACTACGGCCTGCGCGGGCTCTCGCTGATCTTCCTGCCCTTCAGCGATTTCTCGTTCTACGGCCTGTCGGTGTTCGCGATGTTCTATGGACTCGACTGGATCGCCACGGTGCCGCCGACCGTGCGGCTCACCGCGCAAAAATTCGGACCCGAGCGCGCCAATCTGGTGTTCGGCTGGATCTTTGCCGGCCATCAGCTCGGTGCCGGCACCGCCGCCTTCGGCGCCGGCCTGTCGCGCACGGTCTATCAGAGCTATTTGCCGGCCTTCTTCATCGCCGGCGCACTGTGCGTGTTCGCCTCGCTGATCGTGCTGGCGCTGTCGCGGCAACCCAAGCCGAAGCCGCAAGCGGCGATGGCCTAGTACCTGATCGTGGTGGTGACGCCGAACACTGCGGCGTCACCGATCCGCGAGACGCCGGTCGGATCGTTCGGGTTCGGGACGCCGCCAGAGGGGCGGAACACGTACTGGAAATAGGGCGCGATCAGCCAGCCCGGCTCGACGTGCGCCTCGTAGATCATCTCGATCAGGGTCTCGTTGCTGCGCACCGGACTCTGGATGCCCGTGAAGGCCTGCGTGTCGAGATCGAGATTGCGGGCGGTGTTCGAAATCCGCATGTAGGCCATCGCCACGCCGAATCGGTCGAGCGGGCGACCAGGCGTGAAGCCGACGAAGCCGATGCCGCCATCCATATACAGGTCGATCAGATTACGGTCCGGCGGGCTGTAGGCGATACGGCCGAACGCCGTGATGCCAGGGAGCGAGGCTGAGGTGCTGTTGTCCCTCACCTCGGGCGGACGATAAAGCACCTGCTCGATCACCGCGAAGATTCCGTAGTTGCCGCGAAGTTTTGCAGCAATGCCGCTGCCGCTGGGATCGGCGATCGAGACGCCCTCGGCGGTAAAACGCTGGCTGTCGAACGAGCCATAATGCTTCCAGGCGCCCGGTGTGAAATTGCCCGCGAGCGGACGGCCACCGACATCGATGTCGTAGGTGAAGCGGACCTGCCCGATCACCCAGGGCGGATCGTTGACACGAAACGCGAGGCCATGGTGGTCGCGCAATTGCGGATCGGCATCGCCCGGCCCTGAGGGATCACCATTGAAGACCGCGCCGTAGGCCGTGATCTTGTCCGTCAGCGCCGCCTTGATACGAATGCCGGGCACCGCGATCGGTGGCGCCGGGCCGCCGGCCGGAAGGTTGGATGCCTTGATCGCCGGCCAGCCGAAGGTGCCGTTGATGAAGAGGTCATCGGTCTGACTGTCGAAGAACTCGACGTCCGCGGCCTGCTGGCCGGCCCTGATGTTCAGGCGATCATTGAAGAAGCTCTGCTCGAAATACGCATTGTAGAGCCGCTGGTCCGGCAGCGCCTCGATCTCGCTGATGGTGGCGAGATTCATCACGTAGTTGCGCGACAGCCCGCGGCCGTAGATTACGAAGGCATTGGCGTAGAAGCGGCCGCCGGTCCAGCCGACGAGCTTGTCGAGATCGGCATCGACCGACAGATCGAGACGGCCGAAATGGATGGCGCCGCGCTTCACGCCGCCGGAGACGTTGGCGATATTGTCGGCGATATAGGTGGCGCCGAAGTTCAGGCCCTTGTTGGCAAGGCCGTCATGCCATTCGTTGAACCATTTTGGAAACAGCCACTCGGCCGCGCTCTCGTCCTTGGCGCCGGCGAGCGCATTCGTGCTTATCGCCGTGCAGGCCAGCATAATGGCGGCCGCGCCTCGCAACAGAGAGCTATGGGCAGTCACGATCACGGCTGATTCCGGCTGACAGAGGCTACTTGAATATGCCCGTCCGCCGCATGAAGAAATAGGCCGCACCAACTGAAGAAGCCATCAAAACGGCCGCCCAGAGGAATCCGGTCTCGACCTCGGTGAGCGGCAGGCCCTTGGTGTTCATGCCGAAGATGCCGGTGATCAGCGTCGGCGGCAGCAGCAGCGAGGTCACGATCGACAGCGTGTGGAGGTGGCGGTTGCTCTCCTCCTCGTTCTTGAAGCGCAACTCCTCCTCGAGCAGGCGGCTGCGCTCGCGCAGTTCGACGATGTCGTGATCGAGCCCATCCAGCCGCTGCGCCAGCTTGCCGGCGTGGATGCGCAAGGCCGGCGAGAGATGGTCGGTGTTCTTCTGGTCGAGGCGGTGGAACAGCACGCGAAGACCCGTGAGCTGACGATGCAGCCTCACGCAGGTCCGGCGCAGCCGACCGAGCTTGCGGCGCATCTCCGGCTTGCTATCGTCGGCGAGGATCCGCTCCTCGATGTCGTCGATCTCCTGTCCGAGCTTATCGGCCATCCTGTCAAGCGTGTCGGCGACCTCGTCGACGATCTTTTCCAGAAGATGGGCGACGTTGTCGACCCGGTAGCCGCCTTCGAGCACGCGGCGCGTTGCGTCCGCCGAGCACAGCGCCTGATGGCGTCCGCTGACCAGGAGATGCTCGGTCATGGCGAAGCGCAGGAACGCGGTCTCTTCTGTCGCGCTGTCGATCTCGCGCACGAGGTCGGAGAACACACCGTAGACGCAGTGATCGATGACGTGAAGCTGCTGGAACGTGTCGTTCGACAGCAGCAGCTCGCGCGCGAGCGGCGGCAATTGCGATACCGCAATCCACGGCCGCACGCGCGCATCCGTCAGGTTGAAATGCAGCCAGAGCCGGCCGTCATGGCTGAACTCGATCGGCTGGTCGATCGGCAGCGCCTCAGTGCTGCCGTCGCTGTGCAGACGGAAAGCCCACACCAAGCCGGCAATGGCGGGTTCGGCATTCGTTATCGCGCTGACTAGCTTTGCCGGCTCAGCCATGGCCAATCCCAACCGTCAACAACGCCCCGTACCCGGAAGATGGCTGACGGCATCTTCCGGACCCCCGCGCGGCTACTCAATTACGGCTTTGTTACAGCTTGATGATGCAGAGCGATGGCCGCCCTACTCCGCGGCCAGCCCCGATGCGCGAGCATTGGACAAGCGGTTACGAGGACACCAAGCGCACGCCGAAGCGCCGCGACTGGATCAGGATGCCGGACGAGGGCATGGGTCTCGTGGTGCACGACGTGGACCGGGAGACGGAGAGCGCGTGAGAAGCCTCCCGGCGAGCGCTCAAACAAAAAGTGCGAAAACAACCCCATGCACAGTAGCCCGCAGCAGCCGGATCAATGACTTAGCCCAGTGCGTCTGTAACGCCGTTTGACACGTCGGGCAAAACAGGGCTATTATGCGATTATTCCGAATTAAAGTCACTTCGCTTCCTTGTTCAATTCGATCGAGACCTCCGACATCCAGGAGCCCGGTGCTTCCATCAGAAAGGATTGATGATTGCTCCTGGTCTGGATCGTCACCAGCGCAGCCACCGTGTTTCCCTCAATTCGCGCCTCGATCAGGCCGTCCTTGTTCGTGCCATAGACCTTGCCGCCCTGTCGGTATTCGCTCTCGAACCAGTTGCCGGAAAGCTCCGTCCCGCTCTGCTCGATGTTCGCGGACAGGACCATCCTGTACGCATCGCTTGCGCAGCGCAGATCAAGTGTCAGCGACCGTCCCGGCTTGGTAACGTTGTACGCCACTTTGCAGCGAACCTTCTCACGGGGACCGTCCGACGGCTTCATGGTGCCGATGCCCGACCATGCGCCGGCCAAACTGTCGAACACCGGCTCTGCGCACAATGGGCTGATGCCGATCAGCACGAGGCAGGCCGCGCCAATGCCCATGCGCGCCGCCGGAAACTTCAATAGCATTCTGCCAATCCTGATCCGTAAAGTCTGAGCGCGTCCTATGCCTGAACAGCCGCGGGATGTTGACGAAGATGTTTAGAAATGTTGCAAAGATTGCCTGAACGTTGCCGGGATCGGCGCATCAATCAACTTGCAGAATGGTCTCCGACAGCAGAGCGGCAGCCTTTTGGAGCGGCGGTATGAACCGGTCCAGTTCGACGAAGCTCACGCGCGCCACCGGCACAGAGACACCCAAGCAAGCTATCAATTCTCGATCCGGTGACAGAATGGGGACGGCACACCCCACAACTCCCTTCACATACTCTTCGTTGGTTTTGGCCCAGCCTCGTTGCCGCGTGTCCTCCAGGACGTTCATCAGCCCGTGGACGTCGACGATCGTCGTTTCCGTGAATTTGGTCAGAGGTAGTGCGCGGCACAACTTCGCCCGGGTCCGCTCGGGCAGTCTGCTCATGTAGATTTTTCCGGTCGACGTGCAGTGTAACGGCGCCGCCTCTCCCGGATTGAACTGAAGGCCTTGCGGCTCCGAAACGCGAACGCTGTCGACATAGGCAACGACATTGTCGCGTACGACGCCGATCTCGCATTGTTCGCCGATTTCTCCCGCAACCGCCCGAAGCACCGCATGCCGCCGCGCTATGCGGAAGGCCGCTCCGATAACAGTGGCGGACAGTGTGACGAGCTGGTTTCCCACAACGTAACGCTTGGTCCCCAACGCCTTCTGAAGAAGTCCGCGGTCCTCGAGATTTCCGATCAACCTGTGCGCCGTTGGAAGAGGCAGCGAGAGAGCCTTTGCGATCTCTGCCGCTGAGACGGCTTTGCGTTGGTCGGCAACGTGCCGAACGATCGCGAAGACACGATCCAATGGCCCGTCCTTCTCGCTGCGTTTCGTCATTTTCCCTCCGGCCAAATCGGCAGCAAAATCAAGGTCTACGCCAATTATTATCATTTTTCGGAATAAAACATACTGAAAATCGACAATTTCGTTTGTCGAAATCCTGAAAGCTCATATTCTTGGCGTTGCCGGTGATTGACCAGAAATTGTGCAACGCAGTCTCACCGTTCCCAGAATCTCGCTCCGCCGCTTGGCCGAGAGCCAAGTCCCGACGGCGCGCCCAACAGGAGATGCGTATGTCTCGTCACTACGACGTGGACGCCGTGAGGAGGGAATTCCCCGCGGTCGAACGGATGGTCTATCTGGACTCCGGGTTTCAAACGCCGCTTGCGCGCCCGGTGAAGGCCGCGATCGAGCTCTTCCTTCGCGAGGGTTTCGAGACGGCCGGCCCGAAGAGCGTCTGGCTCGACCGGGTGGAGCAGACCCGCGCCAAGGTCGCTCACTTTCTCGGCGTGGCCGCGGATGAAATCGCCTTCACAAAAAACACGTCGGAAAGCATGAACATCGCGGCAAACGCACTGCCGCTCCGGGCCGGCGACAATGTCCTGATGATCCACGGCGATCATCCGAACAACGCCTACGCGTTCCTGCATCTGCAACGGAAGGGCGTCGAGGTCCGCTTCATCCCGATGACCGATATCGTCGATGCCGACAGCTTTGCACCTTTCATCGACGAAAACACGCGCGCGATTTCGATGTCGCATGTCACCTTCCACGCCGGTCACCGCTTCGACATCGAGAGCGTCGGCGCGATGTGCGCCAGGAACAAACTCTACTTCGTCGTGGACGTGATGCAGTCGATCGGCGTCGTGCCTGTCGACGCGAAGGCGATTGGCGCGAGCTTCATCGGCTCCGGAAGCCACAAGGGACTGCTGGTTCCGCAAGGGCTCGGGCTTCTCTATTGGGACAAGGCGCTCAAAGAGCTGGAGCCGGCCTATCTGGCTGCTGCGAGCCTCGCCGAGATTCCTGATGATCTCATCGCGCGCCCGGACAAGATGGCGCCATCGCCCGCCGCTGGGCGATTCGAGCTAGGCAACTTCAATCTGCCCGCGGTCCATGCGTTGGGTGCTTCCCTCGACATGATCGAGCAGATCGGGGTGCAAAACATCCAGAACCACTGCTTTGATCTCGGCGATCACCTCATCGCGCGCCTCGACGAGCTGGACATCCGCCTCGTTGGCCCGCGCGAGCGAAAGCATCGCGCTCCGCATATCTACGTCATCGCCCTGCCCCCATCGGACTGGCTCGGCCATTTCGAGGAGAACGATGTGCGCGTGTCGCCCGAACGAGATGGCATTCGCGTCTCGCTCGGCATGTTCAACACCGCCAACGACATCGATCGCCTGATCGACGTCATCCGTCGGCGAGGGCTCGGACGCCCTTCCGCCGCAGCTTGAATTCGACAAACGAGGGAAAGGCAAAGACCATGAAGAAGCTTGTTCAGGCGCTCGGACTTCTCCCAGGACTCCTGGTTTCAGGACTCCTGGTTTCAGGACTCCTGGTTTCAGGACTCCTGGTTTCAGGACTTCTGGCCGTCAGCCCAAGCCCCTCCGCAGCAGCCGACAGCCCGACGCTTGATAAGATCAAATCCAGCGGTGCAATCACGATTGGCCACCGTGAGGCTTCGATACCGTTCTCGTACCTCGGGCCCGATCAGAAGCCCATCGGCTTCTCGCTCGATCTCTGCGCGGCGATCGCCGATCGCATCAAGGAGGAGCTGAAGTTGCCCAACCTCAAGGTCAATTACACGCCGGTGAACTCCTCGAACCGGATTCCGCTGATCCAGAGCGGGACGGTCGACATTGAATGCGGCGGCACTGCGAACGACAAGAAGCGGCAGGAACAGGTCTCGTTTTCCGTCGCGACGTTCGTCAGTCAGCCGCGATGGCTCGTCAAGGCCGCCAGTGGCGTAAAGGCCGCCGGCGACCTGAAAGGCAAGACGATTGTCGTCACGCAAGGCTCCAACGCGGTGGGTTTCGCGCAGAGCGTCAACGCCAAGGAGCACCTCGGCCTCAACATCGTCCAGGCCAAGGACCATGCTGAATCCTTCCTGATGTTGAACACCGGCCGTGCGGCCGCCTTCATGGAGGACGATATCCTCCTTGCCGGGCTCAAGGCTGCCGCGCCGAATCCGGATGCGCTCTTGTTCCTTCCCGAGGGTTACGCAAAGATCTATTATGGACTGATGTTCGCGAAGGGTGATGCCGGCTTCAAGGGCCTCGTCGACGACGTTCTCTCCAAACAAATGGCATCCGGCCAATTCGAGAAGACCTACGCGAAATGGTTCACCAAGCCGATCCCGCCCAAGGGTGAGAACCTCGCATTCCCGCTCACGGACGAATTGATGGCGCGGATCGCGCATCCCAGCGATGCCGTTGACTGATTGACGGAGCTGACCGCCTCGCAAGGAAATCCTCGTTCGCACTTGAAACCTGAGGGCTCGCGATGTTCGGAGTGCTTTTTGAACAGACGGCGGACGGCCAGCGCTATATCGACTGGCTTCTGTCGGGTCTCGTTTGGACGCTGGCTCTTGCCTTCTTCGGCTGGTGGATCGCCTTCGGCATCGGTGTGGTCGTCGGCGTGGGCCGCACAGTCCAGAATCGCTTCTTTTCGATCCTGGCCCGGCTTTATGTCGAGATATTCAGAAACATCCCGGTCCTGGTGCAGATGTTCCTCTGGTACTTCGTCTTCCCGGAGGTCGTGCCCACCGCGCTGGGCGATGCCATCAAGCAGATTCCGCCGCCCTGGGCATCGTTCTTCCCGGCACTCCTTTGCCTTGGACTCTACACGGCTTCCCGAATAGCCGAGCAGGTCCGGGCGGGTATCGAAGCGCTCCCAAAGGGACAGATCGAGGCGGCCAATGCTCTCGGCCTCAGTGGTTACCTCACCTATCGATATGTTGTCGTGCCGCAGGCTCTGCGCCTCATCGTGCCGAGCCTCACCAGCGAGGTGATGGGCATATACAAGAACACCTCGGTCGCACTCACGATCGGCTTGATGGAGCTCACCGCGCAGGCGCGCCAGATCAGCGAGGCCACGTTCCAGACATTCTCGGCATTTGGCGCGGCGACGATCATCTACCTTTGTCTGGCGCTCGTTGCGTATCAGGCCATGACGTTCATCGACAAAGCAGTCCGCATTCCGGGGAGCGCTCCCGTCAAGCTCACTGCTGGCCAGGATCTGGCCGACGAGATGCAGCAAAGCGGCGCTCTGCCCGGTGCCATGGAGGTCGTGAAATGAACACCCTCGATTTCTCGATTCTAGCGCAATCCTGGCCCTATCTCTGGTCGGGCCTGCTCTTCTCGCTTGCGCTCACGGCCGCCGCATTCGCCATCGGCATGGTTCTCGGGACCTGCCTTGCACTCGTACAGCATTTCGAGATTCCGGTGTTCGCCCAGATCATCCGCGGCTACGTTGCGGTCATCCGGTCGATCCCGCTGATCCTCGTTCTGTTTTGGTTTTTCTTCCTGGTGCCAATCGTGCTTGGGCATCTCAGCGGCAACGGCCGCCCGATCCCGATCGGCGCCACCTATACGGCCTTTATCACCTTTGGCTTGTTTGAGGCGGCCTACTACTCCGAGATCATCCGTGTCGGGCTGCGGGCCGTGAACAAGGGCCAGTTCGAGGCCTGCCAGGCACTCGCATTGTCCACCTATGATACCTACCGCCATGTCGTCCTCCCGCAGGTCGTGCGCGTGGCCAGTCCGATCATCCTGAGCCAGACCATCATCCTGTTTCAGGACACTTCTCTGGTTTACGTGCTTTCGCTGACGGATCTTCTGGGCGCCGCTTCCAAGCTTGCGCAGCTCAACGGCCGCCTCGTCGAAATGTACCTGGTCGTAGCAGTGGCGTACCTCGCCATCAGTTCTGCAGCTTCCCAGTGTGTCGCTGCCCTTCGCAAACGATACGCACTCGCCACATCGCGATAACGCCTCGAATTTGGGAGAGAAACATGCCTCGGGAGAACTTGAGCGATGCCACGCAGCCCGGCGCAATCGTCGTCGTCGAGAATGTCGTGAAGCGGTTCGGCGCGTTCACTGCGCTGAACGACGTCAATCTCGAGGTCGGCAGGGGCGAGAAAATCGTTCTGTGCGGACCTTCCGGCTCCGGCAAGTCGACACTCATCCGGTGCATCAACCATATCGAGAAGCACGACGAAGGCCGGATCATCGTCGACGGCGTCGCGTTGAGCAATCGCGTCGCCGACATCAACAGTGTGCGCTGCGAAGTCGGCATGGTGTTTCAGAGCTTCAACCTCTTCCCGCATCTCACAGTGGCCGAGAACTGCATGCTGGCTCCGATGAAGGTTCGCGGCCTGTCGCAAGCGGAAGCGCGCGATCGCGCACTCGGCTTGCTGCGGAAAGTCCGCATTCAGGATCAGGCAGACAAGTATCCCGCACAATTGTCGGGTGGTCAGCAGCAACGCGTCGCGATCGCGCGGGCGCTGTGCATGCAGCCCAAGATCATGCTGTTCGACGAACCGACATCCGCTCTCGACCCTGAGATGGTCAAGGAAGTGCTGGACGCCATGGTCGAGCTGGCGCGAGAGGGCATGACGATGGTGTGCGTGACGCACGAGATGGGATTCGCCCGCGAGGTCGCCGATCGGGTGGTCTTCATGGATCGTGGAAGCATCGTTGAGGAGGCAAATCCGGAAACGTTCTTTCGGGCTCCGCGCACGGACCGGGCGAAGGGCTTCCTGAACCAGATCATCCACTAGGCCCCCCCCTGCCCGGCTGACATCAGGGTACGTCGCTAGACTCCTCGGCGCAAACGTGGACAATGTCCCGACGCACGCCACGTGCGCAGTGCACACCAAGATGCGCCAGAGGAAACAAATGCCGGCTGCCTTCCCGTCGTCCCTACCCGCTATCCCGACCGCTCCTTTGACCACCGAGATCAGCGATGCGTTGCGCGCGATCGTGGGCGAGAAGGGTTTTATCGAGGACGAGCATAGCAAGCAGCCGTTCGTGACGGATTGGCGCGGATTGCTGGTCGGGGGTGCTGGCGCCGTCGTTCGTCCAGGTAGCACCGAGGAAGTGTCCAAAGTGGTCCGGCTTTGCCATGAGCACGGCGTCGCGATCGTGCCGCAGGGCGGCAACACCGGCCTGATGGGTGGGGCAACGCCCTGGCCAGCGCACACCGGCATCGTGTTGTCGCTCGGCCGCATGAACCGCATTCTGGAGGTCGATTCCGTCGGCTATTCGATGACGGTCGAGGCCGGCTGCGTGCTGCAGACGCTGCAGGAGACCGCGGCCAGTCACGACAGGTTCCTGCCCCTCAGTCTTGGCGCCCAGGGCTCGTGCATGATCGGCGGCAATCTGTCGACGAACGCCGGCGGCGTGCAGGTGCTGCGCTATGGCAATGCCCGCAATCTCGTCTTGGGGCTCGAAGTCGTCCTGCCCAATGGCGATGTCTGGGACGGACTGCGTGCGCTCAAGAAGGACAACACGGGCTACGACCTCAAGCATCTGTTCATGGGCGCCGAAGGCACGCTGGGCATCATCACCAAGGCCGTCCTCAAGCTATGGCCAGCGCCGAAGGACGTCTGCACCGCGTGGCTGGCGATCCGCGATCCGCGCGCAGCCCTGGAGATCCTATCCGAAGCGCACGCAGCGTCCGAGGACAATGTCGGCTCTTGCGAGCTGATGAGCCGCAGCGCCATCGACATGGTGCTGCGCCACATTCCCGGCACCCAGGATCCGCTCAAGGCGGATACCCCATGGTACCTCCTGCTCGAATGGTCGTCCGCGCGCCCACGCCGGGACGGGATTGAGGGCATGTCCGAGAAGATGGAGCAGTTTCTGGCCGATCAGCTCGAGGCCGGCCACGTGCTCGATGCGGCGATCGCGCAGACGGTCAGTCAATCGCGTAATATGTGGCGCATCCGCGAGGGTGTTGCCGAGGCCTCACGGGCCGAGGGACCTGGGCTCAGCTACGACGTCTCAGTGGCGATCTCCAGGATTCCGGAGTTCATCGACAAGGGGCTCAAGGCCGTACTCGGCATTCTCCCGACCATTCGCCCCTATCCGCTGGGGCACATCGGCGACGGCAATCTGCATTTTTCGTTCATGGGGCCCAAGGGCATGGATCAGCAGACGCTGACCCAATACAAGGGCGCCATCACGCGCGCCGTGAACGATCTCATCACCTCCATGGGCGGCTCGATCTCGGCGGAGCACGGCATCGGCATCGACAAGCTCGACGAGCTCAGTCATTACCGTTCGAAGACCGAGCTCGACATCATGCGCACGATCAAGCGCGCGCTCGATCCGCAAAACATCATGAATCCCGGCAAGGTGCTGCGGCTGTGACCGGTGATCAACAGGTCTTCTGCTGCAAATGCTGGACGCAGGTGCAGGTCGACGTCGCCGGATATTTCACGTCGTAATAGGGAAAGCTCGAGGTGGCCGGGCTGTTGGTCGAACAACGCGGGAACAGATAGTAGCTGTCGGACAGCTTCACGGTGCCGGCGATGGTGAAGCCGAGGTTGGGCGCATAGTCGTAGGACACCTCGCTCAGAATGAGCGAAATATTGGCGTTGCTGGTACCGCTCGGCGCGGTAAAGGATGACAAGGTCAGCTGCTGACCGACGGCTCTCGCTCCCGAGGAGCTCGTCGACTTGCTCCACTGCACCGTCGCCTTCCCCGCGCTGTCGGTCGAGACTTCCGAGACTGTGATCGTCATCAAGGAGGTCGAGCCGTTCTTGGTCGGATATGGGGCCATGATGGCGGTCGCCGCCGCGAGAATGCCGTCCATTTGAGACGAGGTAACTGCCGTATTCTGCGTGATCATGTCGGCGACACTGTGCGCGGTCGCGCTGACCTTGACGTTCATGGCGAGGCCGTTGCCGAGCTCGACACCGCCGACATAGAGCACCAGCATGAACGGCGCCACCATGGCGAACTCCGTCGCTGCAACGGCGCGGACATCGCTCAACAGGTGCCGAGCGCGAGACGACAGGGCGGAGATCATCAGGAAGCTCCTGGCTCGTTCTGGAACGCGGCGGACGACATGATCAGCCGGTTGCCGTTGCTGAGGTTCGAGAGATTGAAACCGAGCGGCCCGAGCACGACCGGCCACACATACATGACGCGGAGAACGACGATGTCGCCGGCGTCGCCCGGATCGTACTGCCAGGTATTGGTGACCTTGCCAGAGCCGTCGAAGGTCAGGGTGGGCATCGCCGTGTTCGCGGACGTCCACGAGGTCGCCACCTGCATGTCAACCATCAGACCGCTGCAATTGAACAGGATCACGATCTGATCGCAGACTTTCTGCTTGAAAACCGCCTGCGTCATCTGCGCGGACTGAACCTGTCCGGTCATGACGAGGCGCGCCGACTGGCGCACGACGGATTCGAGCATCTGCTGGGCGAAGAAAACGAGGAACGTCTGAATGAGCGCGATGATGAGGGCAAGGAACGGCACGGCCACGAGCGCGAACTCGACGGCCGTGGCGCCCCTGCTGTCCCGCGCGAAAGCAGCTAAGCGATTGCGGCGTCTCTTGGTTGTTGCGGCGGGGCCGATCATGGCGCTTCTTCTCTACTGCACGAGGCTGGCTGTGCTGGACGCGACCTTGAGGAAAAGGTTCGTCAGAGCCGCGGAAATGTCGCCGCCGGTCTGAACACTGGCATACAGACCGGGCGAGGCGCATGATTCCAGCCGTTGCGCGATCGTGCCCGTGGACGAGGACGGATTGTTGAATTGCGCGATGCGCGTGTTGTACCAGCCGTCGGTCGGCAATTGCAGATACTCGGTATAGAGCACCGCGATGCGAATGCCTCGGTTCTTGATCGTCGTGCATGCCGCGGTATTGAGCGGCTGCTGGCAGCGCACTTGCGTGGTGCCGACGGTTGGAAGCGGATAGGTGGCATTCGGATCGCAGCTTGCAGTCTTCAGGATCAGCTTGTCTTCGACGCCGTCGGTCACGAGGAACACGACTTCCTGCGGCGTATCGCCGGACTGGTTGGTGCCGCTGCCAGGCGCGGGCATGACGCCGTTGACGCCTGTCAGCCCACCTGAGATGTCCGAGCCGTAGTCGGTGGAGCAATTGCCGTAAATGACGCAGTTCTGGTGATCCACCGTCATGAGTTGAATGTTGCCGATCTTCGTGCCCGCGGTCGTGGGGGTCGTCAGCGTCTGGATCGCGTTGAAATTGTAGTCGAAGGTGTAGATGGCGGCCTTGTAGGTGGTGTTGTTGAGCGCCGCCATGCACTGCATGACGCCGCCCGACACACCCGACTGCGGGCACGACCAGGGCCCCACGAGCAATTGCTTGACGGCATTGGTCACGAGATCGATTCGCAACGTGATGTTGTTATTGCGTGCGACGGTGAGATTATCCTTGTTGGTCGAACTCGGATTCTGGTTATTGGGATGGGCTTCGTGGCAGGCGAACGCGCAGTTTCTCGCGTATGAAGGCTGACTGCTCGTGGCCGTGATCATGTTGTTGATGTCGGTCTGCGTCGCAGCGATCGCCATCGACGGGGAATCGTCGAGCAGCAAATAGAAGTTCATGTTGGGCGCGCTGGACGCCTTCGCCGTCGCGGATCCGGCGACCTGCCAGGTCTGCTTGCCGAGAACGCCGGGGAAATTATTGATGGACTCCGCGGTGTAGGAAACCGTGATGGTCCGCGCGAGACCGGAATCGGTGACCGTGACCGTCGGCGTCGGCACCGCCGACAGGCCGGGAAGATTCGCCTTCGCTGCGAAGACGGCTTCCGCGGTCGACTTGACGACGGCCGTGTCGGTCTGCGTCAGCATCGCCGGCCTCACGGCCGCGATCGCGGCGGCGTCGGCGGCTGCGTTCAATTGCTCGCGCTTGCGCAAGGCGAGCGTGTAGTCGAGCGTCATGCCCAGGAGAAAGACGGTCGGAACCATCATGAGCGCGAAGATAATGGCGACGTTGGCCTTCCGATCTCTGGCGAAACGGAGCACTACCCGGCGGAGCATGACCTTCATCCTGATTGCCGTCGTGACGGCAAGAATACTTCCCTGAAATCTCACGATGCATGAGGCCGCAGCATTCCTGCCGCCGACCACCTGCGCATCGCAGGCCGGAATATGGATTTGGCCTCTTAATCAACACTTACGGGCAATCCACAAACATGGACTGCGACAAATTGAGATGTCTCATATTGAGAAAGCATCATTAACGCCGGATAAACGCGATCATAGAGATCGCAGGCAGGAGCATCCGGACGGTCGGATGGCAGCTTCCAGGCCGGCGCCAGGCTGCACCAATTCCTGTCGATTGAGGTGGATCGCAAGCGGCCGCAGGCCAGGATGACGGCATCCTGGCCTGGCTTGGCGCATCCGCCCTGAGACACGGAGGGCCCGCGGCTGCTCCGGCAAGCCGGCCGCGGATAACCCCGGAGAACGCTTGCAGCTCACTGGATCGCGGCAGCGATCTTTTCCGCCGACATCAGGACCGGGAAGTTGGTGTTGGCGCAGGGCACCACCGGGAAGATCGAGGCGTCGACGACCCGCAGGCCCTGCACGCCCTTGACGCGGCCCTGGTTGTCGACCACCGCCATCGGATCGTCGTGCCGGCCCATGCGGCATGAGCACGAGGCATGCCACACGCCGATGGTCGCCTTGCGCACGAAGGCTTCCAGCGCCTCATCGTCATTCATGACCTGATCGAAGGTGAAGCCTTCGACCACGAAATTGTCGATCATGTAGTGGCGCAGCGCCGCCGGCCCGTCCATCAGGGCCGCGGCGATCGTGGTGAGGATTTTGTTTTTGGTGTTGACCACGCCGATCTTGCGGACGCGATCGGTATAAGCGGCCGGGAACGGCTTGTCCGTCACCTTCCTGACGACCTCGCTCATCTGCACCGCCGCCATCTTGCGGAAGCCGCTCATCAGGCGATCGAGGTCGCGCCGGTCGGACAGCAAATTGAACTCGACGATCGGTTCTGCCGAGGGATCGCGCGAGGCAAGCTTGACCTGTCCGGTCTCGGAATAGGTCTTGTTGACGAAGGTCAGGAGCGAGCCGATCTGCGCACCGACCGCGTGCCAGGCCGATTTGCTGATGACGACGACGAACATGTCGCCCTTCGGCACACCCGGCAGCCCCGACGAATAACGCAGGCCCAGCTGCATGTGGCGCCGGGTGTGCTCGTTCATGCGCGCGCCGCGGCGGACGAAGGACGACAGCGAGATCGAGGGATGATCCATCAGGCGCTGGCCGACGCCCGGCAAGCCCATCAGCACGGGAATGCCCAGATCCTTGAGGTGACCGACCGGGCCGATGCCGGCGCGCAACAGATGCGCCGGCGAATGGATGGCGCCGCTGGAGAGAATGATCTCGCGTCCGCGGAATTCCTGCTCCCGCCCGTCGACCATAGCCTTCACGCCGACGCATTGCGTGCCCTCGAACAGCAGCTCCCGAACCTGCGTGTTGGTGGAGATCGTGAGGTTGGCGCGCTTGCGGGTGTCGCGGTCGAGATAGCCCATGGCGGCCGAGACGCGCTGCTCGGCCTGGTTGGAATGCGTCACCGGGAAGTAGCCGTCGACGAACTCGCCGTTCTGGTCGGGCACGAACTGATGGCCGGCCTGCTGGAAGGCCGCGGCGAAGGCCTGTGAATGCCGCGTCCAGTGCTTCCGCGGGATGCGGCGGACCGGGATCCTGCCGTCCTTGCCGTGGTACGGCCCGTCGAAATCGAGGTCGCGCTCGACCTTCTTGAAGAAGGGCAGCACGTCGTTCCAGCTCCAGCCCTCGGCGCCCCGCGCCTGCCATTCGTCGTAGTCGGTCGGCGCGCCGCGATTGGCCATCTGGCCGTTGATCGACGAGCCGCCGCCGAGCACCCGCGCCTGCTCGTATTTGCGTAAAGGAGGACGCCCCTCGTTCGGATTGTTGTGGCTGACAACTTGCGTCGTGACCTTGAGCTCGGTCCAGTGGAAGCGCGGATCGAAATAGGCCGTGCCCGGATAGCTGTCCCTGATCTCGGCCGGCTCGTTGCCCGGTGGCGTGTCCTGTCCGGCTTCGCACAGCAGGACCTTGTTGGCGCTCTTTGCGGAGAGCCGGTGGGCCAGCACGGACCCTGCCGAGCCGCCGCCCACGATAATGAAGTCATGCACGATTGGCGCGTCCTCTTGTTCTTGCCGGAGGAGCGTAGCGCGTTATTGTTTTGAGGTCACGCCTCATGAATTCACTGCGCGCGTTCGTGGGAACGCGCGCTCAATCCGCAAACGAATTTCGGCAAGGTGTGACGGCTCTAGTTGATGCCGGGCAATCCCGCCATTTTCTCAGCCGCGCGGGTTGACGACCGTGTAGCCCCGCAGCGAGCGCGCATGCATTCGCGTTGTGTGACCGCCCGAATTGGCGTCGTACGCCATCCACATGTCGCCTCCGAGGTGCTGCTCCAGGACGAAGACATGCCCGCGCCGGGCCGCGACCATTCCCGGTGCCGGTGACGTGCGCGGAAAGCGCAGCCAGTTCGCGGCGAGATTCAATTCCGGCACCACACGCCCGAACACGCGCAGAGCCGCGCCGCAGCCGCAGAAGGATGAGGGGCAACCAGCCGGCCGCCCTCCAATGATGCGCGTGCCGGAGACACTCGTCGCCGTGGCGCTGCCTGCGTCGGTCACTGTCAGTTGCGTTGAGCGATAGGCTTGTAGTGAGACTCTGGACGTCCGCTCGCGGCGGGTTTGCGAATACGAGAAGTCGCAGGGCATCGTGACGTTGCATTCAGGTACTTGATGAATGCGATAGGGCCGGGCTTCGGAGGCAACGGAGCTAAAGGCAACTAAAAGGCACGCAGAAAGAACTGACCTGAACATTGCAGGGCTCCAAATTGTGAGATCCCTGCCCCGCAGCGAGCAACCAATAACAGTTTGGCTGAAATCGGCCTAAAGAGCGGCTGAAAGTGGTTGCATTTGCGGGCTGGCCTCCGCAATCGTTGTAAACCAGACGTAGCGGCCGGAATGATTAACTCGCAGAGAACGAACGGCGTGTCATCGAAACTGAGACTTGACCACACATGTGCATCAGCCACGGCTATGTCGCTGCAAACCGCGGTCAAGCGTCCCCAGCTAGCGCGCAGGCGCATGGGGAATTTCCCATCGCTCGAGACGATCGATTGACGCTTGCCGTTCGTGCTGGCCCAGCCAAATCGTGAGGAGGACCAGCGCGCCGGCGAGAGCGCCGATGCCGAAATACAAGCTCCTCATGCGCGACGAATGCGGCACGCCGGGAAAGGTTCCTCGCGTTGCCGGCTGCAATCACGGCTTGAGCGCTACGGCCTGATCGAAAAATTCTCCGGCGGCCCGGGCTTGCGCAGCGGCTCGGCCAGCCGGGCGAACTCGCACAGCAATGATCGCGTCTTTCTGGGATCGATGATCTCCTCGACCCAGAACTTTTCGGCCGAGCGGAACGGCGAGCGCAGCTTGTTGAGGCGCGCTTCGATCTCCTTCAGCTTCGCGGCCTTGTCCTCGGCCGCATCGATATCGGCGCGGTAGGCGGCTTCGATGCCGCCCTCAAGCGGGAGCGAACCCCAATAGGCGGACGGCCAGGCGTAGCGGATCGAGAAGCGGTCGGCGGGCTGATGCACGACGCCGGCGACGCCGAAGGCGTTGCGCAGAATCACCGTGCACCAGGGCACGGTGGTCTGGTTCACCGCGGCCATGGCGCGGACGCCGTGACGGATGGTGGCCGCCTTCTCGGCATCAAGGCCGATCATGAAGCCGGGGCAGTCCATGAGATAGACGATCGGCAGGTGGAAGGTCTCGGCGAAGTCGACCCAGCGCACCACCTTCTGGCACGCATCTGCGGTCCAGGAGCCGCCATAGTGAAAACTGTCGCTGGCGAGCAGCAGCACCGCCCTGCCCTCGAGCCGCGCGAGGCCGACGATGATTGGCTTGCCGAAATTCTTGGCGACCTCGAAGAACGAGCCCTTGTCGACGACGGCGTCGATGATCGGGCGCATCTTATAGACCTGCTTGCGGTTGCGCGGCACCGCGCTCAGCAGCGCTTCCTCGGTGCGCTCCGGATTGTCGGTGCAGGGCAAGGTCGGCGGCAGCTCGTACACCGAGGACGGCAAATACGACAGGAAGCGCCGCGCGCAGGCAAACGCCTCCTCCTCGGTCTCGACCGCATGATCGATCGCGCCGGCGCGGGTCTGGATGTCGGCGCCGCCGAGCTCCTCCTTCGAGAGGTCCTGCCCCAGCGCCTTCACCACCGGTGGGCCCGCAACGAACATCGCGGACTTCCGGGTCATGATGGAATAGTGGCTGGCGGCAAGGCGCGCAGCACCGAGGCCCGCCACCGAACCAAGGCCGAGCGCGACCACCGGCACGCGCGACAGGTTCTCCGTCGTGAAGCGATACCAGCGCGTGCCGCCGATGCCGCCCGGCAGATTGGCCGCGCCCTTGGTCTCGATGGTCTTGACCGAGCCGCCGCCGCCGGAGCCCTCGACGATGCGGACGATGGGCAGGCGGAAGTCGCGCGCCATCTCCTCCGCCATCAGCGGCTTGGCCGAGATCGACGCGTCCGCCGAGCCGCCGCGCACCGTGAAATCATCGCCGACCACGACCACGGTGCGGCCGTCGATGCGCGCACGGCCGAACACGCAGTTCGCCGGCGTCACTTTCTGCAGCTCGCCGCTCGAATCGTACTCACCGATGCCGGAGACGGCACCGATCTCGTGAAAGCTGCCCTTGTCGATCAGTCCGTCGATGCGCTCCCGAACAGTCAGCCGGCCCTGGTCATGCTGTCGCTTGACCTTGTCAACGCCGCCCATCTCCCGCGCGAAGGCTTCGCGCCGGGCGAGCTCGTCGAGTTCCGGCTTCCAGTTCATTCACTCCCTCCGAGTTGATCGGCTTGTTATTGTTGCGCACGGCCATTGCGACCGGCTTACGCGAGAGACGGTTGTTGAAGGCATCGCCCTCCGCGCCTTCCATCAGGCTGCCGAGCGAGCGGCCGAGCGTGAGCATCAACGGGGCGACTTCGTCATGCAGCCGCTGCTCGTCATACATCGCAGCCAGCAGGCCGATCGTGATGACGACGAAGGTCTGATATTGCGGCGACCAGATCGGCACCGCGAGGCCGTTGATGTGCGGACTCCACAGGCCGCAGGCCACGACATAACCGCGTTCGCGCAGCGACTGCCGGTTGGCCTCGATGCGGGGCCTGAGGATCTTTGCAGCCTCGGGCGCTTCCCGCTCCATGTCCGCAATGAAGGCGTCGCCGACCTCGGGCGACAGCGCAGCGGTGTAGGCCGCGCCTGCCGCGGTCGAAGCCATCGAGATGCGGCTGCCGGTGCCCTCGTGCAGGCCGAGCGCGCTCGCCGAGCGCGCAAACTGGAGATAGACGAGATGGAAGCGATCGGGAACGACGAAGCCGACCGTGCCCGGAAGCTGCTCGGCGACTTCCTGAAGTCGCTGGCGGATCATGCTGCGCAGCTGCGCGCCCTTCATCATCGAAGCGCTCATCGCCACCGCGCTGGGGCCGATGCGATATTTCTGATCGCGCGGCAGGTAGACGAGCTGGCCCATGCGGGTCAGCGTGTGCGTGAGCCGCGACACCGTCGAGCGCGGCAGACCGCAGCGATTTGAAATCTCGAGATTGCCGAGCCGCGCCTCGTGGCCCTCGAAGCATCGCAACACGTCGAACGCGCGCGACACCACCTGGATGACATCACCCTCACCGGCATCGCCAGCGAGCACACCTTGCCTACTCAACCGCTCCGATCGTCGTCCCATGTTCCCTACCAGTTTGTTTCGCTCTGCGGAATTAAATTCCACTTGCAGACGACGCTACCTCAGGCATCTTGCGACGACAACAAAAAGGGATGGCATGCCAGAAATTAAGATCGTCACGGAGGTCGCGGGGCGCATCTGCGCAACTCCCGTGCAAGTTGGAGGAACCGTCGCAGATGGCGATGACGTTGTGGTCGTCGAAGCCATGAAGATGGAGATACCCGTGCAGTCGCCCGCGAGCGGCACGATCACGTCGCTTCTGGTGAAACTCGACGACGTCGTTGCCGAGGGACAAGCGATCGCGATCGTCGCAAACTGACTGCATAATCCCTGGATTCCGCGACATTCTGTCAGCCTGGTTTCTGCATTCGCGCTCCGGCGTTGCCATCGCGGATGCCCGGTGACATGATCCGATTCAAGCAAGAAGGTCTTCGCGCTTAAGCGAAGATGATGGAGGGAAAACATGCTTCGTGGGCTGCTCATGCTTGCGCCTGCCTTGGTGGCAGGCATTTCTTTTGCGTCTACACGCTATGCGTTCGCCGAGGATATCAAGCTGCCGGCGACATTGACGTTCACCGCCTATGACACCGGCACCGCCGGCTTCAACATCGCGGTCGGCGTCGGCAAGATGATGAAGGACAAATACGGCACCGACGTGCGCGTGCTCCCCGCAGGCAACGACGTCGCCCGCCTCGCCCCGCTGCGCGCCAAACGCGCGGCCTCCTCGGCGATGGGCTCGGGGACCTATTTCGCGCAGGAGGGCGTGTTCGAGTTCGGATCGAAGGAATGGGGGCCGCAGCCGCTCCAGATCCTGCTCTCGACGGTCGACTGCAATTGCGGCTCGCTCGGCGTCGCCGCCGACACCGGCGTGAAGGAGCTGAAGGACCTCAGAGGCAAGCGCGTCGGCTTCGTCGTCGGCTCGCCCGCGCTGAACCAGAATTCGCTCGCGGTGCTCGCCTTCGCAGGGCTGACGCAGAAGGACGTCAAGGCCGTCGAGTTCGCAAGCTACGGCGCGATGTGGAAGGGCCTGATCAACAACGACGTCGATGCCGCATTCGGCACCACCATCACCGGCCCCGCCAAGGAGGCCGAGACCTCGCCGCGCGGGCTGATCTGGCCGCCGCTCCCCGCCAAGGACAAGGAAGGCTGGGCGCGGATGCAGAAGGTCGGCTCGTTCTTCTTCCCGCAGCTTGCGACTTGCGGCGCCGGCATCTCGCCGGAGAAGCCGGTTGAGCTCGGCAACTACCCCTACCCGATCTTTGTCGCCTACGCCTCGCAGCCAGCCGATCAGGTCTATGCGATCACCAAGGCGATGATCGTCAACTACGACGCCTACAAGGACTCCGCACCCGGCGCCGGCGGTCTTGCCGCCGACCGGCAGACCAAGAACTGGGTGGTGCCGGTGCACCCCGGCGCGGTGAAGGCGCTGAAAGAGGCCGGACAATGGAGCGATGCGCAGGAGGCGCACAACAACAAGCTGATCAAGCGGCAAGAGGTGCTTGGCGCGGCGTGGGCGTTGTACGGCAAGTCAAATCCGCCATCGGATGACAAGGCATTCCTCGACGGCTGGATGAAGGCCCGCGCGGCGGCGCTCGCCAAGGCCGACATGCCGAATGGATTTGAGGAATAGAGCGCGATGCTGTTGGGTTTGATCGTTGCCCAGCGGGAAGTGCGCTCCCTCTCCCGCTTGCGGGAGAGGGTTGGGGAGAGGGTGTCTCCACGGTGGGATTCCCCCAGAGGCGGAAGCCCTCACCCGGCGCTGCGCGCCGACCTCTCCCGCAAGCGGGAGAGGTTGATGAGCGCGCGGCCCTATCGATTCAACCAACGGCCATTGGCTTAGTTAGCAATTGCCAGCCCACGCGCGGGGTCGATGATGTCTACTTCAGTCTCCACCGGCCCGCAGGACGAGGCCAAGCGGATCGTGTTCGACGATCCGCACGGCGCCGCCGCCAACATGCAGGAGGCGGAGGTCACGCGCGTGCGCACGCTGCGCGGCGCCTGGCGCTGGACGCTGGTGGTTGCGACGGCGGCCACCATCCTGCTCTGCATCAACCAGCAATTCTCGCTGCGATTCTTCATCGGCTACACTCAGCTCAACACCGAGTATTTCTACCTCCTGATCGCGTTGATGCTGCCGTTCACCTTCCTGATCTTCCCAGGGACTGAACGCGCGCCGCTCGACCGCATTCCCTGGTACGACCTCGTCTTGTTCGTCGCAACCTTCGCGGCGGCGCTGATGCTGATGTCGAACGTGCGCAAGGCGGCGGAGGCCGGCTGGGAGTTCGGCGGCGCGCCCAACAGCGTGATCGCGGCGGGCCTCGTAATGTGGGTGATGCTGATGGAAGCGCTGCGCCGCACCGGCGGCTGGAGCCTGCTGCTGAGCGTCTTGCCCTTCACCGTCTATCCGCTGTTCGCCGAATCCAGCTGGCTCGGGCCGTTCCGCGGCACGCAATCGACCCTGGAGCAGGCGACCGCCTATCACGTGCTCTCCGGCGAGAGCCTGCTCGGCATTCCCATCCAGGCCTTTGCCGACACCGTGATCGGCTTCCTGGTGTTCGGCACCGCGCTGATGATGACGGGAGCCGGAAAGTTCTTCATCAACCTCGCCTTCGCATTGTGCGGCACCTTCCGCGGCGGCGCGGCGAAGGTCTGCATCTTTGCCAGCGGCCTGCTCGGCATGATGTCGGGCTCGATCATCTCCAACGTGCTCACCGCCGGCACCATGACCATTCCTGTCATGAAGAAGAGCGGTTTTCGCGCATCCTATGCCGGCGCGATCGAGGCCTGCGCCTCGACCGGCGCGGTGCTAGCGCCGCCGGTGATGGGCGCCACTGCTTTCGTGATCGCGCAATTCCTCAATGTCAGTTACGCCGATGTCGCGCTCGCCGCGATCATTCCGGCGGCCCTCTATTACGTCGGCCTGTTCATGCAGGTCGATGCCTACGCCGCGCGCCACGGGCTGAAGGGCATTCCACGCGCCGAGCTGCCCCGCATCATGGATACGATCAAGGACGGCTGGTACTACGTCTTCGTCATCGCGCTCCTGATCGTGATGCTGCTCTACTTCAAGCGCGAGAGCCACGCGCCGTTCTACGCCACGGCACTGCTGCTGGTCCTCAACCAGTTCTTCTCTAAGGACACGCGCTGGACGTTTGCGACCATCGGCAAGTTCCTGGAGGTCAACGGCCGCACCTTCGTCGAGCTGGTCGGCATCCTCGCCGGCTGCGGCCTGCTGATCGGCGCATTCTCGATGACCGGCGTGGTGTCGAGCCTTGCCAACGATCTCCTGCACATTGCCGGCGACAATGCCTTCCTGCTGCTCGGCATGTGCGCGCTCACCAGCCTGATCCTCGGACTCGGCCTGACGACGACGGCCTGCTACATCTTCCTCGCCATCCTGGTCGCGCCCGCGCTGGAGAAGCTCGGGCTCAATCGCATGGCTGTGCACATGTTCATCTTCTACTGGGGCATGCTGTCGTCGATCACGCCACCGGTCGCCATCGCCTCCTTCGCGGCCGCCGGCATCGCCGGCTCGCCGGCGATGAAGACCGGGTGGGAATCGATGTGGGTCGGCAGCATCATCTATTTCATCCCATTCTTCTTCGTGCTCAATCCGGCGCTGGTGCTGCAGGGGCCGAGCCCATACCTTGCCGGCCTTGGCTTGATGGGGCTCGCCGCGTTCGGCACGCTGTTCATCTGCGGCGGCATCCAGGGCTACCAGCCCTTCGTCGGCAACTTGCGCGGCGCTGGCGCGCTGGAATGGCCGATCCGTGTGCTGCTGGTGATCGGCGGCTTCGTGGTCGCGACGCCCGGCGGCGGGATCATGCCGCTGTCGCAGATGCAGGTGACGCTGCTTGGCCTCGCGATCCTCGTGCCCACGGCTTTGCTCGCCCTTGTCCTGGTCCGCCGGCAGACCATCGTGCCGGACGGGTTGCGCGCACCCTGATTGCGTTGCACAAGTGAGGCGATGAAGCCGCTATCGCCCGCCGCCTCCGCCTGGACCCGCTCGAAACCGCCCTTGCTGCGGTTTCTGGACAATTGCCTCAACGAATTCTCAGCCGAGACCTCAGGCAGCGTTGCCGACTACATCCCCGAGCTGGGCAAGGCCGACCCTGCCCATTTCGGCATCAGCCTCGCGACGCTGGACGGGCATGTCTACGAAGTCGGCGACAGCCGGGTGCCCTTCACCATCCAGTCGATGTCCAAGCCGTTCGTGTTCGCGCTGGCGCTGGACCTTTTGGGAGCAGGCAAGGTCGAGAGCGCGATCGGCGTCGAACCTTCCGGCGACCCCTTCAACTCGATCCGGCTCAATTCCGAAAACCATCCGTTCAACCCGATGGTCAATGCCGGCGCGATCGCCTGCACCGGGCTGATCTACGACAGCAAGGGCGCGGACGCTTTCGAGCAGATCCGTCTTGCGCTCAGCCGTTTCGCCGGACGCGATCTCGCAGTCGATGAGGCGGTTCATGCTTCGGAAAGCCAGACCGGCGACCGCAACCGGGCCATCGGCTATCTCCTCAAGACCAACGCCGTGATCTCCGACAACGTCGCGGCCGTGCTCGACGTCTATTTCCGGCAATGCGCCGTGCTGGTCACGGCGCGCGACATCGCGGTGATGGCGGCGACGCTCGCCAATCGTGGCATCAATCCGCTGACGGGCGAACAGGTGCTGACGCCGTACGCGATCTCGCGCACGCTCTCGGTGATGACATCGTCGGGCATGTACGATTATGCCGGCGAATGGATCTACCGGATCGGCATCCCCGCCAAGAGCGGCGTCGGCGGCGGCATCCTCGCCGCACTCCCTGCCCGGCTCGGGCTCGGCAGCTATTCGCCCAAGCTCGACAAGCACGGCAACAGCGTGCGCGGCATCAAGGTCTGCGAGGCGCTGTCCTCGCATTACGATCTGCACATGCTCAACCGCAGCGACGACGCGCGCAATGCCGTCATCGCCGACTACGACATCGGCAAGAGCCCGTCGCGGCGCGTGCGCCGGCCACAGGAGCGCGAGATTCTGGCCGCGCATGAGCAGGAGGTGCGGGTCATCGAGCTGGTCGGTACGCTGTCGCTGTCGGCCGTCGACTACGTCTCGCGCCGGCTCGCGGGACGGCCGCGGCCGCAATTCGTGATCTTCGATCTGCACCGCGTCACCTCCACCACGCGCGCCGGTGCGCGCCTCGTCGCCGAAGCCTTCGAAGAGCTCGCCGCACTCAACGTCACGGTGGTGCTGTCGGGAGTCAGGCGCGCCTCCAAGGAATGGGACAGCTTGCGGGAATGGACGGCGGAGCTGAAGAACGTCCGCGACTTCTACCTGCTCGACACCGCGATCGAATGGGCCGAAGACCAGATCGTCTACCGCTATGGCGGCTCGATCGACTTCCACGAGACCACCGAGCTTGCCGAGCAGCCGCTGCTCGCAGGGCTGAGCGAGAACGAGCTGTCCGACCTCGCCGCAATCTGCACCGTCAGGAGTTATCCGTCCGGCGCAAAGATCGTCACGACCGGCGACCTTGCCGATGCCGTGTTCTTCCTGCGCAGCGGCGCGGTCCACGTCACGCTGCCCGATGGCGTCAGGCTGGCAACACTCACTGCCGGCATGGCCTTTGGCGAGATGGCGCTGCTGGAGGCAACGCGCTCTGCCGACGTATTCGCCGACATGGCAGCGACCGTTTTCGAAGTGCCTTTGAAGGATTTCGAGCGCTTCCGCGAGCAGCATCCCCGCGCCAGCGAGCGCATCATGCGCAATCTGGCGCAGCTATTGGCCGACCGCCTGATCGTCGCCAATGCCAAGGTGGATATTCTGACGTCGACGTGAGTGGTGGCCGAGCTCTTCGCCTCTCCCCGACGGGGAGAGGTGACCGGGGCCTCCGGGTCGCATCCCGCGTCAGCGGCTCGCGGCCTCGCTCAGCCGCCGGTTGATCCTGGCTGCGCTGGTCTTGAGCACTTCGGACGGCTGCTGGCCGGTGGCCGCGCACAGGCACGCCCAGTAGTAGACGACGTCGCCGAGCTCATTGACGAGACCCGCCTGATCCAGCCAGCCGTCGCGGAGCAGCTTCTTGATGTGATCGGCGACCTCGCCGGCTTCGCCGGCAAGGCCGAGACCGAGATAGGACAGCCGCTCGTTGGACGGATGCTCTTCGACTTTCGCAATGGTCGCGGCCCAGGCCGCATATTCATCGATCGTCATCGGCATCCCTCGCCGCTTCTAATCGGATCAGCCCACTACTTCCGTCACCGGCTGCAGGTCGATCTCGAACGTCTCCAAGAATTTCGAGGTCATGACGTAGAAGCCGACCGAGAGCTGGAGCTCGACCAGCGCGGCCGGCGTCAGCTTCGATGCGATCGCTTTGAAGGTCGCATCCGTCGGCTTGTTCAGTTTCACGATCTCGTCGGTGAAGGCCAGAGCGGCGCGCTGCACCTCGTTGAAGCAGCTAGCCGCCTGCCAGTTTGCGATCGCCTCGTTCTGCTCGTCGGTGACACCGACATTCTTGCCGATGCGCTTGTGCGCGACGATCTCGTAAGGTGCCTCACATAGGATGCCGGTGCGCGTGATCGCAAGCTCGCGTACCACCGGATCGAGCTCGCCCTTGTGGCGGATGGCGCCGCCAAGGCGGCAGTACTGCTCGAAATAGCTCGGCGAGTGCGCCATCATGCGAAAAATATTGGCGTTGCGGTTCTTGTCGAGGATTTCGCGGGTGCGGTCGGAGGCCTTGGACGGGTCGCTGTACTGAATGCGGGCCATGATTTTCCTGAAGTTTTCCCTTAAGTTTGTCTCTAAAGTTTTCTTGGGCTTTTGATGCTTTTTGTCGTTGCCGGTGAGAGTTCCCCGAAACTCTATTCTTGCGCCGACGCAGGAGCAACATCATCGAGTCAAATTGCCGCCGCATTGCTGATCGACCCTGACACAGTCGATATTCGCCGCGTGGGGACAAATTGCGGTGGGTAGTCGTTAGTGGGGTGTTCCGAGTAAAACAATTGGCCGTCTTTGCGCTCACCACGCAACGATGAGTCACGCCCAAGTCTAGGGAGAACAAGGCATGAAGGAAGCCACCAAGGGGGCGGCCTCGGGAGCGCTCGCGCATATGCTGGCGGTGACAGCGATGCTCGTCATCGCCAGCATCTTGTTCTACGGGCGTTGAGTTAAGCGTTTCAGAGTTTTCGTCATTCCGGGGTGGCCCTCGCACAGGCCAGGCCCAGAATCCCGTTCCAGGCTCGGTCCTTTGGACCGCCCCCGAATGACGAATCCCTCTCTTCGCCCTTGCTTGGCAGCTATTTCTCTTTGGTGAAGAACGGCACGAGCTTGCCGGCAAAGGGTTTGAAGCTCGCGGTAACCGAATCGCCGATGGCAAGCCCGTTCTCGCCATGTGCCATCATGCGAAAACCCTCGGCGCAATCGACCAGCAGGATGTTGTAGGGCACGTGGGCGCGCGTCTCGGGCGTCGCGGCGCGGCAGACCAGCGAGGTCGCATACACCCTGCCTTTGCCGCTGGCGCGCGCTTCGTGCGGATCGGACACGCCGCAAGCGGCGCAGAAGGCGCGGTGGAAATACTGCACATGGCCGCATGCGGCGCAGGTCTGGTAGGTGATGGCCTGCTCGCCCTTGGTCCAGTCGGCCAGACGCTCGCTCATCGCACCCGCTCCAGGAACATGCTGACATGGGACGACAGCACGCCGCCATCCCCGTGCAGGAGCGCGACCGAGGCATCGCGCACCTGCCGATTCGCCGCCCGTCCCGTCATCTGCAAATGCGCCTCGACCAGATGCGCCATGGCGCCGGCGACGCCGCAATGGCCATAGCTGAGCAGGCCGCCATGGGTGTTCAGCGGCATCGCGCCGTCACGGTTGAAATGGCCTGATCGTACGCGGGCTGCCGCCTCGCCGCGGCCGGCGAGACCGAGGTCCTCCAGCAGCATCGCGAGCGTGATCGTGAAGCTGTCGTAGATGGCGGCATAGCGCACGTCGGAGATTTCAAGGCCCGCGGCCTCCTTGGCGCGCGCGATCGAGATTTCGGCGCCGAGTTCGCTGAGGCGGGGTGCGGCCGTGACATGCTGATGGGTATGGGCCTGCGCGCAGCCACGAATGCGCACGCCCGCCTCCCCGGTCCGTTCGCGGCTGACGATGAACGCAGCACCGCCGTCGGACACTGGGCAGCAATCCAGCAGCTTCAGCGGCATCGCCACCGGCTTGGAGGCCATGACGTCGGTGACCGTGATGGGATCGTGGAATTGCGCGCCGGGATGAGTGCAGGCGTGCTTGCGCATCAGCACCGCGAACTCGGCAAGGTCCTCTTCGGTCACGCCGTATTCGTGCATGTAGCGGGTGGCGACAAGGCCGTAATAGGCGGGAATGGTCGGGCCGAGCGGAACCTCGTAGTCGGGATGGCCGACCTGCGCCAGCGCCTGGATCGAGGCATCGCGGCTCTGGCCCGTCAGCCGGTTCTCGCCGGCAACGACGAGCACGTGGCGCGAGACGCCTGCCTCGACGAGATGATGGGCGAGCATCGTCATCGCGAGGCCCGTGGCGCCGCCGACCTGGACGGCATGGGCGTAAGCAGGGCGGATGCCAAAGTGCTCGGCGAAGACGGTCGCCAGCATGATGTGCGGCGAGACGGTGGAGTAGCCGCAGAGGATGCCGTCGATTTCAGTGCGCTTCAGCCCGGCATCGTCGAGCGCGGCTTGCGCGGCCTCGCTCATCAGGTCGAGCGAGGATGAGCCTTCGTGCTTGCCGTAAGGCGTGAGGCCGACGCCGGTGATGAAGCTCATAATGCCTCCTACTCCGGCGCGGGTCGCGTCACGCCGTCGCGGATCATGGTTGCGATCTCGTCGGCGGAATAGCCGATCTCGCGCAGGATCTCCGCGCCATGCTCGTTGAGCCGCGGCGCGAGCCGATCCGGCGCGGCTTCCGTCTCCGACCAGCTCGCCGTCACTTTCATGCTGCGGATCGGGCCTTCCGTCGGATGCTCCACGACGGGGAAGAAATTCGTCGCCTCCAGATGCGGATCGTGCAGGATCGAGGCGAGGTCGTGCATCGGCATGACCGGCACGTCGGCCTTGGTCAAAAGCTCGATCCACTCGGCGGTGGTGCGCGTCTCAAAAATGCGCGCGAGCTCGGCATAGACGACGTCGATATTGGCGGCGCGGCCGGCGAAGGTTGCGAATTTGGGATCGGCGCGCAGATCATCGCGCCCCGTGGCCTCGAAAAAATTCTCCCATTGCTTGTCGTTGTAGACGATGACGCTGAGATGGCCGTCTGAGGTCTTGTAGGGCCTGCGGTCGCGCGAGAGGTGGCGGGCGTAGCCGCCCTTGTCGAGCGGCGGCTCATAGGTGAGCCCGCCCATGTGATCGCCCATGACGAAGCCGGCCATGGTCTCAAACATCGGGATGTCGACGCGCTGGCCGCGGCCCGTGCGGTCGCGATGCACGAGGCTGGCGCAGATCGCGCCGACCGCGGTGAGACCGACGATGCGGTCGACCAGCGCGTTCGGCACATAGCGCGGCACACCATCGCCGGTCTGCGCCATCAGCGCCGGCAGCGCGGTCGCCCCTTGGATCAGATCGTCATAGGCGGGCTTTGCGGCATAGGGCCCGTCCTGGCCGAAACCGAACACGCCGGCATAGACCAGACGTGGATTGATCTCGGAAACGACATCGTAGCCAAGCTGAAGCCGCGCCATCGCCTGGGGGCGGACGTTGTAGACGAGCACGTCCGCATTCTTCAGCAACCGCAGCACGGCATCGCGACCGGCAGGCGTCTTTAGGTCGAGACAGATCGAGCGCTTGCTACGGTTGGTGTTAAGGAATACCGGGCCCATGCCGGCGTGCCGCGTCGGGCCAATCAGCCGGGTGACGTCGCCGTCGAGCGATTCCACCTTGATGACGTCGGCGCCGTAATCGCCGAGCATCTGGGTCGCATAAGGCCCCATCAGCACGGTGGTCATGTCGATGACCTTGATGCCCTTCAGCGGCCCCATCGTTCGCTCCCGATTGCGCAGGGCTCAAGCGCCCTCGCGATTTCGGTCCAGCTAACGGCAGTGCCGCCGGTCGCGCAAGGGCGACCGGCGTATGGCGGCATGCATCGCGCGGCGATATCGCCCGCTATTTCTTCTGGCGGGATTCGCGGATCTTGATGAGACGGTCGAGCTCGTCGTTCTGCTGATTGATGCGGTCGGCGATCCGCGACTCGTTCTGCTCACCCGAGGCGGCAGCGGCCTGCTCGATGAGCTGGCGGATGTTGTCCTCGAGGATCGCGATGCGATCGTTGAGGGCATCCATCGACAGTGAAGTTTCGTAGTCCTTGCTCATGATGCTTTTCCCGCAAACCAATCAGGAGCCCTAGGGTGGGCAAAGCGAAGCGTGCTCACCATGATCTAGCGCAAGAAAGAAGGTGGGCACAGCGCATGGCGCCTTTGCCCACCCTACAGGACCGAGCTTACTTCAACGGCTCCAGCACGGAAACGTAATTGGCGACCGCCGCACCGCCCATGTTGAAGATGCCGCCGAGTTTTGCGTTCTTGAGCTGCATGCCCTCGGGCGCCTGTCCGGCGAGCTGCATCGCGGTCATCACATGCATGGAGACGCCGGTGGCGCCGATCGGATGGCCCTTGGCCTTGAGGCCGCCGGACGGATTGACCGGCAGCTTGCCGTCCTTGAGCGTCCAGCCCTCCTTGATGGCGCGGGCCCCCTGCCCCCTCGGCGTCAGGCCCATGGCTTCATACTCGATCAGCTCGGCGACGGTGAAGCAGTCATGGGTCTCGACGAAGGAGAGATCGGAGAGCGTCACGCCGGCCTGCTCCAGCGCGCGCTGCCAGGCGACGGTGCAGCCCTCGAACTGGAGGATGTCGCGCTTGCTCATCGGCAGGAAGTCCTGGGCGTGGGCGGTGGCGCGGAAGCCGATCGACTTGCTCATGCCCTTGGCGGTCTCGGCGTCGGCCAGCACCAGCGCGGCGGCACCGTCGGAGACCAGCGAGCAGTCGGTCCGCTTCAAGGGACCGGCGACATACGGGTTCTTCTCGCTCTCGGCCCGGCAGAAGTCGAAGCCAAAATCCTTGCGCATCTGGGCGAAGGGATTGGCGACGCCGTTCTTGTGGTTCTTGGCCGCGATCAGCGCCAGCGCATCGGACTGGTCGCCGTATTTCTGGAAATAGGAGCTGGCGATCTTGCCGAACACGCCGGCGAAGCCGCCGACGGTGTCACCGTCCTCGGGCAGGTAAGACGCCTTGAGCAGGTTCTTGCCGATCTCCGGCCCCGGCGTGCGCGTCATCTGCTCGACGCCGACGACCAGGACGATCTTGGCCGCGCCTGCGGCAATCGCGCGCAGGCCCTGATGCACGGCCGCCGAGCCGGTGGCGCAGGCGTTCTCGACCCGGGTCGCCGGCTTGAAGCGCAGCTTCGGGTCGGCCTGGAGCACCAGCGAGGCGGTAAAATCCTGCGGCGAGAAGCCGGCGTTGAAATGGCCGAGCACGATCTCGTCGACATCACTGGCCGAAATGCCGGCATCCGCCATCGCCTCGTTGGCCACGCGGGTGACGAGGCTTTCGACGGTTTCGGTGTCGAACTTGCCGAACGGCGTATGCGCCCATCCGACGATGCTGGCGGTCATGGTCATTTCTCCCTGGGGTCTCTCTTCCTGAGTTAAGTCTTAGCCCAGGGATGGCAAGACTTCACGCGGCTTTCAGGGCCTTGAGGGTGCGCTGGCAGATGGCAGTTATGCCGGCCCAGTTCCCGGCCCTGATCTCGGCTGTCGGGCAGAGCCAGGAACCGCCGACTGCGACCACGTTGGGCTCGGCGAGCCAGCTCGCCGCATTGGCCTCGCCGACCCCGCCGGTTGGGCAGAACCGCACGTTCGGGAACGGGCCGCCGAGGGCGCGCAGGCCCTTGATGCCGCCGGCCTGCTCGGCCGGGAAGAATTTGGCGACGTCGAACCCCTGCGCCAACGCCATCATCAGCTCGGAGGCGGTCGCAATGCCCGGCGCGAACGGCAAGGCGCTGTCGGCGGCGGCCTTGAGGAGATCGGGGGTCAGGCCCGGGCTGATGCCGAACTTGACGCCAAGCTTCTCGACGCGGGTGAAGTCGGCCGGACTGAGAATCGTGCCGATGCCGACGACCGCCTCGGGCACTTCGGCCATCATCGCCCTCGCCGCCTCGATCGCAACGGGGGTGCGCAGGGTCACCTCCAGGGTGCGGACGCCGCCGGCGACCAGCGCACGTGCCAGCGGCACCGCATCCTGGATACGCTCGATGGTGAGGACGGGAATGACGGTCGCCGCCTTGAACAGCGCGACGAGGTGATTCTGTTGGGCACTCGTGGTCATCGTTGTTGTCGCTTCTTCACTTGGTCGCCTGGCGTGAGGCCGCCGGCCGATGCCGCTTCTTCGGCGGCATGGCATAGCCCGGAATGATGGCGCCGGGATAGCAGATCACGAGGCTGGCGAGACGATGCCCGGCCTGGGCGGCCTCGACCGGCTCGGAGCCGGCGAGCCGCGCGGCGATATAGGCCGCGGCAAAACTGTCGCCGGCGGCTGTGGTGTCCACCACCGGCTTGGTCATGGGCTCGGCGCGGACCTCGTGGGTAGCCCCCGGAACGCGCAACAGGCTCACCGGCTCGGCGAGCCGGAACACCAGCTCGGGAGACGGGATGCGGGCCATCAGCTGCTCGTGGCTCTCGCCGGGATAGAGCGCAAGCAGGTCCTCGGTCGACGTCAGCACGATGTCGGCAGCCGCGAAGGCGGCGGCAAACACCTCGCGCGCGACATCGCGGTCCGACCAGCCGCGCGCGCGAAAATTGGTGTCGAACACGAAGCGGGTGCCGAGCAGGCGCGCGCGCTTGATCGCCGCGAACAGGCGCTCGCGCCCGGGCGCGTCGTAGATCGAGAGCGTGATCGCGGAGAGATAGACGATGTCGTAGCTCATCAGCGAGTTGAGGAGCTCGTCGGTCTCCGGCAGGCTCATCAGCTGCCGCGCCGCCGCGCTGTCGCGCCAGTGGAAGAACTGGCGCTCGCCCTTTGCATCGAGCTGGATCATGTAGAGGCCGGGCAGCTTGCCCGGCAGCCGCACGACGCGCCTCGTGCCGACGCCCTCGGCATTCCAGGCCGCGATCATCTCATCACTCAGGGCGTCATCACCGAGTGCGGTGAGATAGTCGACCTTGACCTCGAGCCGCGCCAGGTACACCGCGGTGTTGAGGGTGTCGCCGCCGAAGCCGCGCGAGTACAGGCCGCCGCCCTGCCCTTGCGCCGCGGACGATCCGCTGGAATGTCCGCCCTGGGCCTGCCGGAGCTCGACCATGCATTCGCCGATGCAAGCAACGCTCGCCATCATGTGACCCGCTCAGTGCGCGATCAGGCGACGAAATTGCCGCCGAGCTCGTCTTCGATGTGAATGCGGATGATGTCGTCGAAATTCTTCTCGGCGGTGGTGAAGCCGAGCTCGCGCGACCGCTTCGCGTCGAAATTGCGCGGCCAGCCGCCGACGATGCCGACGATGAAGGGATCCGGCTCGCGCTTGATGCGCGCGGCGACCTTCTCGCCCGCAACGCGCTTCAAGGCCGCAATCTGCTCGCCGACCGTGGCCGACAGGCCCGGCATGGTCAGATTGCGGCGCGGACCGACCGTGGCGAGATCCATGGTGCCGGCGTGGAGCAGGAAGCCGACCGCGGAGCGCGGCGTCGCGTGCCAGTGGCGGACATCCTCGGACACCGGGAGGATCGCTTCCTTGCCGGCCAGTGGCTCGCGCAGGATGTTGGAGAAGAAGCCCGATGCCGCCTTGTTCGGCAGGCCCGGGCGGATGCAGATAGTCGGCAGGCGGATGCCGATGCCGTCGAGGAAACCGCGGCGCGAATAGTCGGCGAGCAGGAGTTCGCCGATTGCCTTCTGGGCGCCGTAGCTGAGCAGCGGGGTGTGGAAGAACTCGTCGCCGATCGCATCCGGGAACGGCGCGCCGAACACCGCGATCGAGGAGGTGAAGACCACACGCGGCTTGTAGCCGCCGCCGACGAGCCTGATCGCGTCGAGCAGCATCCGCGTGCCGTCGAGATTGATGCGGTAGCCCTTGTCGAAATCGAGCTCGGCTTCGCCTGAGACGATCGCGGCAAGATGGAAGATCACGTCGGGGCGGCCAGCGATCAGCTTTTCGGCCGCGCCCGGCACCGCGAAATCGCCCGAAACGGTCTCGACAGGGAAGCCGGCTTTTTCCGGCTTCTTCGGCTCGACCACGTCATGCATGGTCAGCCTGGTGATGTCGCTCTTGCCGAGCCGGCCGTCGCGCAACAGCCGTTCACAGAGTTTGCGGCCGACCATGCCGGCGGCGCCCAGAACCAGAATGTGCAAGAGCCTACTCCTTCTTATTGGCCGGAGCGCGCCGCTCCTGACGCGCCCTCGGCAAGCCCCGCGATCATTCCTTCACGGCGCCGGTCATTGCCGACACATAATGCTCCACGAAGAAGGCGTAAAGGATGACGAGCGGCAGCGAGCCGGCCAGCGCTCCCGCCATCAGCGAACCCCAACGGTAGATGTCACCATCCACGAACTCGTTGACGATCGCGACCGGCACCGTCTTGTTGCTGGTCGACTGCAGGAAGGTCAGGGCGTAGATGAACTCATTCCAGCACAGCGTGAAACAAAAGATGAAGGCCGAGATCAGGCCGGGGATTGCGAGCGGCACGACGATCTTGATCAGGATCTGCCAGCGGCTCGCCCCGTCGATCAGCGCGCATTCCTCGAGCTCGAAGGGGATGGTCTTGAAATAGCCCATCAACAGCCAGGTCGAGAACGGGATCAGGATCGTCGGATAGGTCAGAATCAGGGCCAGCGGTGAATCGAACAAGCCGTACTGATACACGACGGTGGCGAGCGGAATGAACAGGATCGACGGCGGCACGAGATAGGCGAGGAAGATCAGGCCCCCGACGAGATTGGCGCCCTTGTAACGCAACCGCACGATAGCGTAGGCCGCGAACACCGATGCGACGATCGAGAGTACTGTGGCGCAGATCGCCACGTACATCGTGTTCCAGAGCCAGTGCGGATAGTAGCTCTCGAACAGCAGCTTGTGGAAGTGCTTGAAGGTCGGATTCCAGGTCCAGAACGGATTGTACTTGTCGAGATCGAGCAGTTGCTCGTCGGGCTTCACCGACGTCAGCGCCATCCAATAGAACGGGAACAGCAGGATGAAGACGATGATCGCCAGCGGCAGATAGAGCGTCACGATCCTGCGCGGCACCGACTGCAGATAGCTCATGCCCTCGCTGTGATCGGCCGTAGGCGCCGAGCCCGACAGCACGTTCTTGAGATCGATGGATCTGGTGGGCAGGTCAGTCATTGCTCTCTCCCTGCTGCCATTTCCGGCGCTGCAGGCCGAACCAGGAAACCATGATCGCAGCGAGCAGGAATGGAATCATGGCGCTGGAGATCGCGGCCCCCTCGCCCAACTGCCCGGCGATGATCGCGCGCTGGTAGGACAGGGTTGCCATCAGGTGGGTGGCATTGACCGGGCCGCCACGGGTCATCGCCCAGATCAGCTGGAAGTCGGTGAAGGTGAAGAGCACGGAGAAGGTCATCACGACAGCGATGATCGGCGTCAGCAGCGGATAGGTGATGTACCGGAAATTCTGCCAACGCGTGGCGCCGTCGAGCGTTGCTGCTTCATAGAGCGACGGCGAGACGGTCTGCAGGCCCGCGAGCAGCGTGATCGCCACGAACGGTACGCCGCGCCAGATATTGGCGAAGATCACGCAAATGCGCGCCCAGGTCGTGTCGCCGAGGAAGTTGATGTTCTGGCTGATCAGGCCGAGATGCCTCAGCGACCACGAGATGATCGAGAATTGCGAGTCGAAGATCCACCAGAAGGCGAGTGCCGAGAGCACGGTCGGAACGATGAAGGGGACGAGCACCATCGCGCGCAGCATCGCCTTGAAGGGCATGTGCTCGTTGAGCAGCAGCGCGAGATAGAGCCCGATCGCGAATTTGAGAGCGCTGGCGACAAACGTGTAGAGCAGCGTGTTGAACACCGACAGCCAGAAGATGGAGTCGTCCCAGAGCCACTCGTAGTTCTCGGTTGCGATGAAGTGTCCGACCCTGCCGATGCGGGTGTCCGTGAAGGACAGCCAGATGCCGAGCCCGAGCGGATAGGCCAGGAAGAAGATCAGGAACGCCATGGCCGGCACCATGAACCAGAAGCCGAGCCAGTTACGATTGTGTTTGAGCTGGGTCCAGGCGCTCGCCTCGCTCATCTGAGGCTTGGCCCGGGGAATTGCGACATCAGCCATGCCCGATATCCCTGATCGAAATGTTGACGAGCGGGCGGCCGGACGGCCGCCCGCCCCGTGACCGTCAGCGATAGATGCGCTTCAGCTGGCGCTCGGCTTCCGCCATCGCGCCCTTCGCATCCTTGGCGCCGGTGCAGTAGTTGGCGAACATGTCGACGACGATGAAATCGGCGATTGCAGTTGCAGCCTTTTCGCCGACGGTGCCGATACCGGATGCCGGCAGAGTGCGCTTGGAGGCCTGCGAGAACACGGCATTCTTGGGATCAGCCGTCCAGATCGGTGCCGACTCATAGGCATTCAAGGTCTGCGTCAGATAGCCTTGCGCGCCATCCAGCCACTTCTCGTAGTTCTCCTTCTCCAGCATGAAGGCGACGAAGGCCTTCGCCGCGTTCGGATATTTGGTGAAGTTGAAGGCGAGGATCGGCAGCGCAAGCTGCAGCTCGGTCGGCTTGCCGACCGGACCAACCGGCCAGAGCGCGTGATAGGTGTCCGCGGTAAGCTCCTTCTTGGACGGATCGGTCTTGGCGGCCACGTAGATCGAGATGCCGTTCGCCGTGCAATAGAGCTCGCCGGCGAGGAACGCCTTGTTGTTGGAGGAATCGTTCCAGGACGCGGTGCCCGGGATGAAGCTCTCGTACAGCGCCTTGCAATATTCCAGCGCCTTCGCCGTCTCCGGCGAATTGATGATGATCTTGTCGTTCTGATCGACCGTGTAGGCGCCGTGCCCCCACAGCACCCAGTGCAGCCACGAATTGCCGTCGCCCGACGCATGCCCGAGAGCGAAGCCGGCCGGCGTGTTGTTCGCCTTCAGGGCCTTGCACATCTCGAGGAAGCCGGGGAAGTCCTTCGGGAACTCCTTGAAGCCCGCCTTGTCGAGCGCCGACTTGCGGTAGGTCATGTAACCGCCGTTGGTCGCCACGGGGATGCCCAGCCAGTCGTTGCCGAGTTTGCAGGTTTTGGCGGCCGCATCGGTCCAGCCGCCATATTTCTTGCCGAGATAATCGGCGACGTCGTTCATCTTCAGCACTTTGGTCGGGAACAGCTGCGGCAGCGTATGCAAGCCCCAAGCGAGATCGAGGCCGGAGCCGGTATTGGCCGCGACCGATGCCTTCGGCTGCACGTCCTCGAAGGATTCGCTGAACACGTTCATCTCGGTGCCGGTCGCGGCCTTGAACGCCGCAACCATCGCGTTGAACGCATCATCCTCCGCCGGCACGAACCGCTTCCACCGCATCACGGTCAGCTTGGCGCCGGGCTCGGCCTTCCAGGGCGCGCTCTGCGCCCAGGCCTTCGCAAACTCGAACAGCGCCGGCCCTGTCAGCATGCCGGTTGCAGCCAGAGCCGTTCCGCCCTGAAGCAGAGTCCGGCGGGTAAAGTCTTGCATATCGTCCTCCCTGTGATGCTTTTTCTTGTCTTACGTCTTGGGCTAGGCGTTGAGGCGTTTGCCTGTCGCTTCGTCGAACAAATGCACCAGCGACGGGTCGGGCTTCAGCCGCACCTTGTCGCCGGGATTGAACTGATGGCGCTCGCGGAACACCGCGACGACCTGCTCGCCGCCGACATTGGCGAACACCTGCGTCTCCGAGCCCGTCGGCTCGACCACGATGATCTCGGCCTCGGCGCCGTCATCGGCGATGGTGAAATGCTCAGGCCGCACGCCGTAGACGGCAGGACGGCCGTCGGACGCCGTCGGCGCATTCTTGAGCGGCAGCTTGACGCCGTTCGGTCCCTCGAAGGTGGCAACGCCGTTGGCGCGCACATGGCCCTTCAGGAAGTTCATGGCGGGCGAGCCGATGAAGCCGGCGACGAACTGGTTGTCGGGCTTGTCGTAGAGCTCGAGCGGCGTGCCCATCTGTTCGACGATGCCGTCATGCATGACGACAATCTTGTCGGCCATGGTCATGGCTTCGATCTGGTCGTGGGTGACGTAGACGGTCGTCGTCTTCAGCCGCTGATGCAGCTCCTTGATCTCGGTGCGCATGGCGACGCGCAGCTTGGCATCCAGGTTCGACAAGGGCTCGTCGAACAGGAAGACCTGCGGATCGCGCACGATGGCGCGGCCCATGGCGACGCGCTGGCGCTGGCCACCCGAGAGCTGGCGCGGATAGCGATCGAGCAGCGGCGACAGCGCCAGGATCTCGGCGGCCCGCTTGACGCGCTTGTTGATCTCGTCGGAACCGGCATTCCGCAGCTTCAGCGAGAAGCCCATGTTGTCGGCCACCGTCATGTGCGGATAGAGCGCGTAATTCTGGAACACCATCGCAATGTCCCGCTCCTTGGGCTGGACATTGTTGACGACGCGGTCGCCGATCGAGATCGTGCCGGAGGTAATGTTCTCGAGACCGGCGAGCATGCGCAGAAGCGTCGACTTGCCGCAGCCGGAGGGGCCGACCAGAACGACGAACTGGCCGTCCTCGATCGGAATCGTCACGCCGTGCAGGACTTCAAAGTTGCCGAACGATTTCCGCACATCGCGGATTTGCACAGACGACATCTAGCTCCCTCCTCGTAGTCCACGGCGCCTCTCGCGCCGCGACCGTCTTGTTTTTCAGACTTCACCGAACGAAGCCCGATCAATAGCGGGCGACATTGTCGGCAGTTTGTGCGGTTTTGGCAATTTGTCTTTGGTTAGTCGTTGCTGGTAGCGCTGTCAACGTTCCTTTGTTTGCGACCGTGACTGTGTTAAGAGCAACAAATGGGTCGAAAACGCACCAAGTCAGGCAAAATCCGGCTGGCGGAAGTCGCCGAGCTTGCCGGCGTCAGCCCGATCACGGCGTCCCGCTTCTTCCGCAATCCGGAAGCGCTGTCGGTTGCCAAGCGGACGCGGGTCGAGAGCGCCGCCAAGGAGCTTGGCTATGTGCCGAACCTTGCGGCCCGCGCGCTGGCCTCGCAACGCACCGAGGTGATCGGTGTATTGATCCCATCGCTCACTAATAACGTGTTCTCGGACGTGCTGCGCGGCATCTATGACGCCTCCGAAGGCGGCCGTTACTCGATCCAGCTGTCCAACACACGCTACAGCATCCTGCAGGAGGAGAAGCTGCTGCGCCTCTTTCTGGCGCAGAAGCCGGCCGGGCTGATCGTCACCGGCATCGACCAGACCTCAGAATCGCGCGCGATGCTGGAGGCCGCCGACTGCCCGATCGTGCAGATCATGGAGATCGGCCCCCATCCGATCGACATGATGATCGGCTTTTCGCACTATGATGCAGCACGCGCGGCGGTTGCCCACCTGTTCGCGCAGGGTCACCGCAAAATCGGCTTCGTCGGCGCGCGGATGGACCCGCGGGTGCAGCGGCGGCTGGACGGATACGTCTCGGCCATGAAGGACGCCGCGCTGTTCGAGCCGCGCCTCGTGGTCACGACGGCGACGCCGACATCGGTGACGCTCGGCGGCGCCCTGTTCACCGACCTCCTCGCGCGGGATCCCGACCTCGATGCGGTGTTCTGCGCCAATGACGACCTCGCGCTCGGCGTGCTGTTCGAATGCCGGCGCCGGGAGATCGCGGTCCCCGAGCAGATCGCGATCGTCGGATTCAACGACCTCGAATTCATGGCCTCCGCCGTCCCCACCCTCACCAGCGTGCGCACCAACCGCTACGAGATGGGAAAAACCGCCGCGACCATGCTGATTGACGCGATCGACGGACGGCGGCCGGAGCAGCCAGTGCTCGATCTCGGCTTCAAGGTGGTCGAGCGGCAAAGCTCGTCGTCGCGGCGTTCGGACAATAGGTCGGCCGCTTCCGGCGCCGGCGCCGCGAACAAAATGGTAGCGTTACCAAGTAGCCATGACTAGTATCGCACTTGTGAGGAAATGACCCGCCAGCGGGCCGGCCGACCATCGCTCGCGCCGCCGGGCATCGCACCAGCCGACACATTGAGACGGACGCCAGTGCGTTTGCATTGCAGGAGAGACCAATGACAAAAAAGCCAACCAATGGACATGCTGCCGGCAACGGCGCTCGCCGCCACCTTCGCTCGCAGGACTGGTTCAACAACCCGCATAATCCGGGCATGACCGCTCTCTATATGGAGCGCTATCTGAACTACGGCCTCACCCGCGCCGAGCTTCAATCCGGCAAGCCGATCATCGGCATCGCGCAAACTGGCAACGACCTCTCCCCCTGCAACCGCCACCATATCGAGCTCGCGCACCGCGTCCGCGAAGGCATCCGCGAGGCCGGCGGCATCGCGATGGAATTCCCGACCCATCCGATCCAGGAGACCGGCAAGCGCCCGACCGCGGCGCTCGACCGCAACCTCGCCTATCTCGGCCTGGTCGAGATCCTCTACGGCTATCCGCTCGACGGCGTGGTGCTGACCACCGGCTGCGACAAGACCACGCCGGCCTGCATGATGGCCGCGGCGACCGTGAACCTGCCCGCGATCGTGCTGTCGGGCGGCCCGATGCTGAACGGCTGGCATGCTGGCGAGCGCACCGGCTCCGGCACGATTGTCTGGAAGTCGCGTGAGCGGCTCGCCGCCGGCGAGATCGACTATGAAGAGTTCATGGAGATCGTGGCGTCCTCGGCGCCCTCGGTCGGCCATTGCAACACCATGGGCACCGCCTCGACCATGAACGGGCTTGCCGAAGCGCTCGGCTTCTCGCTGCCGGGCTGCGCGGCGATCCCCGCCCCCTATCGCGAGCGCGGCCAGATCGCCTATGAGACCGGCAAGCGCATCGTCGAGATGGTCTGGGAGGACCTCAAGCCCTCGGACATCCTGACTCGCAAGGCGTTTGAGAACTGCATCGTGATCAATTCGGCAATCGGCGGCTCGACCAACGCGCCGATCCACATCAACGCCCTCGCCCGCCATATCGGCGTCGAGCTCTCGATCGACGACTGGCAGAAATTCGGACACGACGTGCCGCTGCTGGTCAACATGCAGCCGGCCGGCTTCTATCTCGGCGAGGAATTCCACCGCGCCGGCGGCGTGCCGGCCGTGGTGCGCGAGTTGATGAAGCACAAGCGCATCCATGAGGACGCGGTGACGGTCAACGGCCGCGGCATCGGCGAGAACTGCAAGAATGCGCCCGCGCCCGACAATGACGTGATCTGGGCCTACGACAAGCCGCTGGTGAAGGACGCCGGCTTCCTGGTGCTGAAGGGCAATCTGTTCGATTCCGCGATCATGAAGACCAGCGTGATCTCCAAGGAATTCCGCGATCGCTATCTCAGCAATCCGAAGGACCTCAACGCCTTCGAGGGCCGCGCGGTCGTGTTCGAGGGCCCCGAGGATTATCACGAGCGGATCGACGATCCCTCGCTCGACATCGACGAGCGCTGCGTGCTGTTCATCCGCGGCACCGGGCCGATCGGCTACCCCGGCGGCGCCGAGGTCGTGAACATGCAGCCGCCGGCAGCCCTGATCAAACGCGGCATCCTGTCCCTGCCCTGCATCGGCGACGGCCGCCAGTCCGGCACCTCGGGCTCGCCCTCGATCCTGAACGCCTCGCCGGAAGCTGCCGCCAACGGCGGTCTTGCGATCCTCAAGACCGGCGACAAGGTGCGCATCGACCTCAACAAGGGCAGCGCCAACATCCTGATCTCGGACGAGGAGCTGAAGAAGCGCCATGCCGAGCTCAAGGCCAATGGCGGCTTCAAGCACCCGCCGAACCAGACGCCGTGGCAGGAGATCTACCGCAACACCGTCGGCCAGCAGTCCACCGGAGCCTGCATGGAACTCGCCACGCGCTACCAGAACGTCGCCGGCACCTTTGGCGTGGCGCGGGATAATCACTAGCAGCCACACCGTCATTGCGAGCCACCGGGTCCGCCGAACAGCCGCCCGATGACAGGCTCCGCGAAGCAATCCAGAGATATCTCCATGGAGACAGTCTGGATTGCTTCGTCGCACCAGCGCAAAATTGCTCCGCAATTTTGTCGCCGGCTCCTCGCAATGACGCTGGGTTGGGATTGGAACACATAAAGGAGAACAAGAAAATGGCAGACCGCCTTAAGGGAAAGCGCGCCGTCGTCACGGCTGCGGCAGCAGGAATCGGGCGCGCATGCGCCATCGCATTCGCGCGTGAGGGCGCAACCGTCATCGCCACCGACATCAACGAAGCCGGTATCGCGAGCCTCACCAAGGAAGGCATCGCCGAAGTCGCAAAACTCGACGTCCGCAACACCGCCGACGTCAACGCCTTCGCCAAGCGCGTCGGCAAGATCGACATCCTGCTCAACGCGGCGGGCTTCGTGCATCACGGCACCATCCTGGAGTGCTCGGAAGAGGATTTCGACTTCTCGTTCGACCTCAACGTCAAGTCCATGCACCGGACCATCCGGGCATTCCTGCCTGAGATGCTGGCAGGCGGCGGCGGCAGCATCGTCAACATCTCGTCCTGCGCGGCGCTGCGGCCGCCGGCCAACCGTTACGTCTACAGCGCGTCGAAGGCGGCGGTGTCGCTGCTGACGCGCGCGGTCGCGCTCGACTTCATCACCAAGGGCATCCGCTGTAACAGCATCTGCCCCGGCACCGTCGAGACGCCCTCGATGCTCGACCGCGCCGCCGCGCAGGGGCCGCAGGGCAAGGAGATGTTCATCTCCCGCCAGAAGATGGGCCGGCTCGGCACCGCCGACGAGATCGCAGCGATGGCGGTCTATCTCGGCAGTGACGAAAGCGCCTTCACCACCGGCGTCGACCTCGTGGTCGACGGCGGCTACATGCTCTGATCACTCCTCATCCCGAGGAGGCGCGGCAGCGCCGTCTCGAGGGATGGGCCACGGGCTCTATGGTTCGAGACGCGCGCTGAGTGCGCGCTCCTCACCATGAGGGATAGAGAAAGGGATTTCTCGATGAACAAGATCGATCTCAGCGGCCGCGTTGCCGTCGTCACCGGCGGCGCGCAGGGCTTTGGCCGCGCGATCACCGAGCGCTTCGTCGCCTCCGGCGCCAAGGTCGCCATTTGGGATTTCGACGCCGCGCTGGCAGAGAAGACGGCGAAGGAGATCGGCGACAGCGTGCGCGTCTTCAAGGTCGACGTCACCGACACTGCGGCGGTCGAGCAGGCCCGCGATGCCACGCTCGGCGCCTTCGGCAAGATCGATATCCTCGTCAACAATGCCGGCATCGCCGGCGTCAACAAGCCGGTCTGGGAGACCGATCTCGAGGAATGGCGCAAGGTGCTGCGCATCAACCTCGACGGTCCCTTCATCTGCTGCAAGGCGATCGTGCCCGCCATGCTCAAGCAGAAATACGGGCGCATTGTGAACATCGCCTCCATCGCCGGCAAGGAAGGCAATCCGAACGCCTCGCACTATTCGGCGTCCAAGGCTGGCCTGATCGCGCTGACGAAATCGCTCGGCAAGGAACTCGCCTCGCACGACATCCTCGTCAACGCGGTGACGCCGGCGGCAGCCAAGACGGCGATCTTCGACCAGATGACGCAGCAGCATATCGGCTTCATGCTGTCGAAGATTCCGAAGGGACGCTTCGTGCTGGTCGAAGAGCTCGCCGCGATGGTGAGCTGGCTGGCATCCGAGGACTGCGCGTTCTCCACCGGCGCTGTCTTCGACATCTCGGGCGGTCGCGCGACCTATTGAGGACATCATGATCCGGGAAGGGGGATGCCTGTGCGGCGCGGTGCGGTTCAAGGCGGAGGGCGAGCCGCTCAATGTCCGCATCTGCCATTGCCGCCTCTGCCAGAAGGCGATGGGCTCGCCCTACTTCGCCCGCGCGCAGTTCGATCAGCGCGCATTGACGGTCGAGGGCGACACGGAGCGATACGCGTCCTCCGAGAATATCGACCGCGTGTTCTGCAAGCGCTGTGGCACGCGGCTGTTCGCCTGGCGCCGCAACGGTACGCTCGCCGGCGTCGCGCTGGCCACCTTCGATGATCGCAACGCCTTCGCGCCGACCGAGCACATCTGGGTCTCGGAAAAGCTCGCCTGGGTGAAGCTCGACGACGGCTTGACGCAATATCAGACGACGATTCCATAAATTGCGCGATGGCACGGCGGCGTGCCGCTGGCAGACCGTTTGCAGCGTGGCATTTCGGAACCGGTCCCCCTATGTTGAGCTGAAGCGTTGCTGCACCACCGCCCTAGCTGGATGGCTGCAAGGCAGCAGGCAAACCGGGACGGACGAGCCGTGAACATTTCGCTTTATGACTTATCGGTGTGGGTGCTCCCCCTCGTGCTTGCCATCACCTTCCATGAGGCTGCGCATGCCTTCGTCGCGGACCGGCTCGGGGACAACACAGCCTCGCAGCTCGGGCGCGTCAGCTTCAATCCTATCAGGCACATCGACCCGTTCGGGACCCTGATCCTGCCGGCGATGCTGCTGTTCGCGCATTCGCCGTTCCTGTTCGGCTACGCCAAGCCGGTGCCGGTGAACTTCCGCAAGCTCAATAACCCCCGGCTCGACATGGTCTGGGTGGCGCTGGCCGGGCCCGTCACCAACATCCTCCTGGCGCTCGCCGCAGCCCTCGCCTTCCATGCCCTGCCCTTGGTGCCTGCGAGCTCGGCGAAATGGGTTGCGGACAACCTCAAGAATGCCCTCGTGATCAACGCGATCCTGGCGGTGTTCAACATGATGCCGATCCCGCCGCTCGATGGCGGGCGCGTCGCGGTCGGGCTGTTGCCGCGGGCACTCGCCGTGCCGCTGGCCCGGCTCGAGCCGGTCGGGATGCTGATCCTGATCGGCCTCCTGATCCTGCTACCGCTGGCGGGTTCGCAGTTCGGTCTAAATCTTGATGTTATTTCAGCAATACTGCGAACGTTGACCGGTTATGTGATTCAGGCTGTTCTGTTCCTGACCGGCAATGTGTAGTTGAACAGCGACATCCGAACGTAGGCCTGAGGGCCAGAGGCCGACTTGGTCAAAGCTGCCGATATGCTGATCGCGCGACGCGCCGACACCCGCGCCCGCGCCGATTTTGCCACCTGGAAGATGATGGCGAAGCTCAACGGGGCGTCCGCGCTGCCTCCGGAGGCCCAGGAGTTCCTCGCGAGCTACAAGAACCTGCTGGAGCAGATGAGCGAGGGCGAAGCCACCGAGGCCACCATCGGCGCGATCTACAAGGCCTATTATGCCGAGATGGGCGGCGCGGGAACCCCGCCCGACGTTCGCACCCGTCCGCCTGAAACGGCGGCGGACAATGTTACCGCCTTCCGTCGCCCGGCCCCCAAGCCGAAGAAGTCCGCCTCCTTCGGGACGGCGGCATTCGCTGGAACCCAGAAACGGCCGCTGCCGGTGGCGCTGATCTTCGCCTGCCTGGTCGTGGTCTATGTCGGGATCAGGCTCTACTGGCGCTGAGCCGTCTTCTTCTTTTTCTTCGCGTCCGGCGGCGTGAAGATGATGTCGACGGTGCGCTCGAACCGGTCGTCAGTCAGCCCGGCCGGCGGCTGCGGAATGGGATCGGACTTGCGGACAATCGAGACCGCGGCCGCATCGTAAGCCGCATCCCCCGACGACTCCACGACGTCGACCGACAGCACGTTTCCCTTGCGGTTGATCGCGAAGCTCACTTTGACCTTCTGGTTATTGGGCTCCTTGCCCTCCGGATTGACCTTGTGGGCCGTCAGATGCGCGCTGATCTTGCGGTTCCAGTCCGCCGTAATCTTCAGGATGTCCTTGCCAAGCCCAAGCACCGGCGCCAGGGCCTTCTCGGCCTCGCGCGCGTCTTCATCGAGTGTCTGCCGTGCCGTCGCAACCGACTTCGGCGATGCCTCGGCAGCGGGAGTTTCGACCGCCGCGATCTTCGGATCCTCGTCCTGCGGCTTCTTCGAGATGTTCTCGGTGACAACCCGATCGGGATCGTCGACCTGCTGCGACTGATCCTTTGGCAGCTCGGTTTCCTTGGTCTCGGCCTTTTGCTCGGGAAGCGCCTGCTGCTCCTGCATCGCTTCACTGTCAGGCCCCGGCGGAAGGTCGGTATCGGGCGCCTTTGGCGAGGCCATCTCGACCGCAAACTCGGCGCCCGCCGCACCCAGACCATCGTCGCCGTCATCGGCTTGCAGGTGTGCCAGCGCGAGCGCGGCGCCACCCAGATGAAGCGCGAGCGCCGCCACCGCGGCCAAGATCCAAAGCTTCCTGGATGGTCTGAGTTCGTCCGACATAGCGGGCCTTTAAGGCTGAGCGGCGCCTGCCGCGGGCGCCCCCGGAGCGCCTTCCAGCGCGACCAGCTTGACCCGCGTATAGCCGCCTGAGCGCAAGAGCTCCATGACCCCCATCAACTCGCCATACGGCACCGAGCGATCGGCGCGCAGGAAGACATACTTGTCCTTGCTCATGTCGGACAGACCGTCGAGGGTGCCGATCAACTCGGCCCGGTGGACCGGGTTCTCTCCGATCGCCAGTGTCAGATCAGGCTTGATGCTGAGATAGGTCGGCTTGTCCGGCTTCTTCTGCGGCGTCGCGCTCGACGTTGGCAGATCGATCGGCAGGTCGACGGTCGAGAGCGGCGCTGCGACCATGAAGATGATCAGCAGCACCAGGATGACGTCGATGAACGGCGTGACGTTGATGTCATGCGTTTCCGAGAAATCGTCGTCTTCGCCGTCGTTGTCTGCGAGCGAAACGCCCATGGTTCACTCCGCTGCGCGCGAATGCACGCTGCCGTGGCTGCGATCGAGATCGCGCGAGAGCAGCCGCCCCGCCGCGCCCGAGGCGCGGCTGACGAGCTCGAGATAGCCTTTCGTCACGCGTGCGAAATGGTTGTAAATGATGACGGCGGGGATCGCGGCGACCAGGCCGATCGCGGTGGCGAGCAGCGCCTCGGCGATGCCGGGCGCGACCACGGCGAGGTTCGTGGTCTGCGACTTCGAGATGCCGATGAAGCTGTTCATGATGCCCCAGACCGTGCCGAACAGGCCGACGAAGGGCGAGGTGGAGCCGATGGTCGCGAGCACGCCCATGCCGATGCGGATGCGGCGCTGTTCCGCGCGCACGATCTCGGCAAAGCTCGAGGCCGCGCGCTCCTTGATGCCGGCATCGCTGGACAGGCCGGCCGACATCCGCGCCTCACGCAGCGCCGCGACGAGGAAGGACGGCAGGATCCCTTCCTTGGCTCCGAGCGCCATCTGGGCTTCCGCGAGCGAACGTGCCTCTGCGGTCTTCTTCAGCGCCGAACGAAGCTTGGTGGAAGCGACCGACAGTTCGATCGACTTGGCGATGAAGACGGTCCAGGTCACCAGCGAGGCAAAGGCGAGCCCGATCATCACCGCCTTCACGATGACGTCCGCCGACATGAACATCACCCAGGGCGACAATTCCTTCATGGCCGGTGCGACAGCGGTCGCCACATCGGGCTTGGGGGTGGTCGGACCGGCGGCCGCGGGGGGCGCCGTCGGAGCAGCGGGAGCGGTCGCCATCGGGGCCGAAGGCGCCGGGGCAGCAGCTGCTGGCGCCGCGGGAGCCGGACCGGCCGGGGCCGGTTGAGCCACCGATTGCGCCGGGGCCGGCGGGGTTTGTGTCTGGGCAGAAGCAGGGGATGCGAGCCAGGCGGCCGCCAGCATGGCGGCGGCGGCAAGGCTGGCTTGGAAGGTCATGGTCTTCATACTTCGGCCCAGTAGCGAATGAGGTTGTGATAGATACCCGTCAATTTGACCGTTTCGGGATCGTCACGCCCGAGCCGTTCCACCAGCGCCTGAATCGCGGTGTCGAGGTCAAAGATCATGCTCCGGGCTTGATCGTCCCGTATCATGCTCTGAAGCCAGAAGAAAGACGCAACCCGCGTTCCCCTCGTCACCGGCGTGACGAGGTGGAGGCTGGTCGAGGGATAGAGCACGCAGTCGCCGGCTGGCAACTTGACTTCGTGCGAACCGTAGCTGTCCTCGATCACAAGTTCGCCACCATCGTACTCCTCCGGCTCGGCGAGGAACAGCGTGACCGACAGGTCTGTGCGGATGCGAAGGCCGGTCAGGCGGTCGCCGCGGATCGCATTGTCGACGTGCAGGCCGAAATGGTGGCCGCTGCTCGCCGCATAGCGGTTGAAGAGCGGCGGGAAGATCTGGAGCGGGATCGCCGCCGCGATGAAGCGCGGGTTCGACGTCAGCGCCGAGATGATGCGGTTGCCGAGCTTGCGCGCGACCTCGCTGTCCGGCGGCAATTGCTCGTTGCGCTTGACCATGGCGGACTGCGCGCCCGCAGTGGAGCGGCCGTCCTCCCAGTCGCTGGCGTCCATGATGCGGCGGAAATCCGCCACATCATCCTTGCTGAGAACGTTTTCTATGCATGTCAGCATGAAACTCGTTGTTGCTCCATCAGTAGCGCGCGGAGAGCACCACATAGGCGGCACGGCCCGGTGCCTCCAGCACGAACGGTGCTGCGCTTTGGTACAGCGCGTCGTAGTAGCGCTTGTCGAAGATGTTGTTCACGAACAGCTTGAGCTTCCAGTGCTGATCGAGCTTCGCCTCCGCGAACGCGTCAAAGCGCCAGTAGCTCGGCAGCGACGTGCCCTGATTGGCCGCGAGCAAAGTGCCGCCATAGATCTTGGAGCGGTATACCGCCTGCCCGCCCAGTTCCCAGGTGTCGTTGAGCTGATATTTCGACAGCAGGCTGAACGACTCGTGCGCGATATTGGCGAGCGGACGCCCGACGTTGGTCGGATACAATGTCTTGTTGGCCGACGGTGCCAGCGACTGCGTCACTTCCGACTGCATCAGCACGAGACCGCCGAACACACTCCACTTGTCTGTGATCTTGCCACCGACGCCGAGATCGATACCGCGGATGCGGTAGGCTGCCCCGGCCGTGATGCAGGACACCGTGCCGGTGGTCGCTGGAACAGTCACTGGATAGGGACAGGTCGCAGTTGCCGTCGCCGCAGTGATATTCTGCGACTCGCGCGCGTTTTCCTTTTCGGTCTGGAACAACGCCGCCGTCAGTAGCAGGTGACGGTCGAACAACTCCCATTTCGTGCCGACCTCGATCGCCTTGTTCTTCTCCGGCCCAAAAATCTGGTTCGAGTTGCCGTTGAGGACCGGTGTGAGACCGCCATAGGCCGTGCTGGTCCCATCGAACTCGGCACCGACGGGATTGGCCGAGGTCGCATACGCCACGTACACGCTGCCGTTCGGCAGCGGCTTGAGCGTGAGACCGAGATTGAAATTCGGAATCAGGAACTCGGCGGATTGCTGGCCGAACCGGCTCACCCCACCGATCGTTCCGTATCCCGACGTGTTGATCTTGTAGTTGTCGTAACGGAAACCGCCATTGAGGATCAGCAGGTCATGGTAGTTTGCGCTATCCATGACGTAACCGCTGACAGTGTCGATACCGATCTTGGTCGGCAAACCTGAAAGCGACGGGATTCCGAAGGGCAGATACGTGTTCTGAGGAAAGAAGACGCTGGTGTTGGTCGGCGAGCCCGATGGGCTCGAGGGAATGCCGGTGGCTTCCGAGGTCAGCCCAAGATACCTGTCGATCGACGACCGCTCACGATCGACCTCAATACCCGCAAGCGCAGTATGCTTGAACCCCGCCCCGTCCAGGAACTTGTAGGTCGCCTCCGTCTGGTTGGCGAGCACATCGGTGATCTGAAAACGGCTCTGCGGATTGGACGTCAGCGTCGAAGCTGAGAGCGGGTCCTTCAGCGAGGGCGATTCCGGCAGCGTTCCGATGTAATTTTGGGTCGAACGCGAAGCGCGGAACTTGTTGCTGATCATGAGATCGGGAGTGATCTGCACTTCCGCGTTGATCGTGCCGATGTCCTGGCCGGTGCGGAAGAAATCGCGATTGACGAAACCGTACCAGTTCTTGCGGCTCGCTCCGAAATCCGGGAACGGACCGCCAGCGGTGGACGCTGTGCTCGGTCGATAATACGGCACGCCGAAGTCCGGAAGACCGGTCAGTTCGGTGTGGATGTAGTTGCCGGTGACCTTGATCGTGTCGGTCGGCTTCCAGGTCGTGGCGACGAAGGCGCCGTTCCGGTTGTCGGTGACGTAGTCGCGGCCAGCGACATTGGCATCCTGAAACAGGCCGCCGACACGAACGGCGAGCGTCGGGTCGATCACCTGGTTGACGTCGAGGGTGACACGCTTGGTCTGGTCGGTGCCAAACGTGGTGTCCATGTTGTAGAAGCTCTGTTCCGTCGTCGCCTGCTTGGTGACGATGTTGATCGCACCACCGGCGACACCGCGGCCGGAAAAAGTCGAGCCGGGACCGCGCAGGATCTCGACCTGCTCGGTGAAGAAGTTTTCACGCACGCTGACGCCGGCGTCACGAACACCATCGATGAAGATGTCGTTACGCGCATCGAAGCCGCGGATGAAGAAGCGGTCGCCGAACGCGTTGCCGCCCTCGCCCGAGCCGAGCGTCACGCCGGCCGTGCTGAGGATCGCCTGCTTAAGCGTCGTGGCGTTCTTGTCCTCGAGGACTTCCTTGCTGAGAACCGTGATCGACTTGGGAGTGTCGACCAGCTTCTCCGGGAATTTGCCGCCGGCCTGCACGTGATCGACCTTATAGGGCGCAGCCGGATCCGCATACGGATTTGCGTCGGCGGGACCTGACGGTGTGATGGGAGCCGTCTGTTGGGGCTGCTGGCGCTGCGCGGCGCGGCGAAGCGCGTTGCGGGCGCGGACCTGCTCCGGCGACGGCTTCGAAGCCACCGGACGCGGACGCTGCACCGGAGCATCGACCGTCACCGGCGGCAGGTTCGACTGCTGCGCCTCTGCGCCGCTCGACACCGTCGCGACAGCGATCAGGCTTGCAACGGCGGAAACCGTCTTGCCAGCAGCAGCTTCGAAATTGTTGTCGACCGACTTTCTCAACGCAGCCGAACGCAATGACCGCGGCGACCTAACATTCCCCATTTCACGCCCCACTTCCTCAACGACGATTGGTCGCATTGCGACAACGCGACGCAACGGTGCTAGCGGGAGCATGAATGGGGGTCAACGAGAGCAGAGCAACACTCCGGCTGAATCCGTCCATTTCAAAGCAATTCTAATCTCGTCGAGGCCTGCAGTTTCAAACGGTTCTAAACTTGAAGCGTTCTAATCTGCCTCTCGATTGCTGCGCTCTCCTCAATGCTGAAGCAGCGCACCGATTGATGCGCATGATCGAGACGGAGATGCCAACAACAGCGCGGTCCTATCGGTCGAGCAAAATCAGGTCAATGCAACTGGTCCGTCCGCACATTTGAATCTGTCCAGATCGGACTGCGTGTAGATGTCGATGCGCAAATGCGATCTTAAGCCGGCACAGTCCGAAGAACCCACGGGTCCCCGCCGGCACTCACTCAGTCGCTGCTCGGCGGCTTCATCAGCGAGAACAATTCGTCGACGGTTTTCTGCGCGACCGCGCGCACACGATCGGTGTTGTCCATCCCGGCGATGTTGACGCCGTTGACGACGGCTTTGATTTCGTCGCGGAAGTCGGTGAGGAAGCGCAAGGGATCGCGCTGTTCGTTGGCGACGCGCGCGATCAGCCCCGTGATCAGAATCTGACACGCGATCAGCTTGCCGTTCAGTTCGTCCATCCTGCGCTCCCGTTGTGGCGGCGCCGATATGACCGATGCTGATTTTGCTGACAACCGAAACGGCCGGTGCGCGATTTAGAACCGTTCTCGTGACGCACCGGCGTGGTGGTCGTCCGCCGCGCCCCTCAGCGCGGGACACGGTCTGCGGGCATTGTCCAAGGTTCGCACGCGGATCGTTCGGGCTCTGGAAAATGCAGCCCTGCACACTGCCGCGCCAGCCTGCTGCATGCGGTGCAAAGCTTTCCAATTGTTTAGGATTCTCGACCGATAGTGCTGTTTACACTGGAACTTGGCGTGTATTATACAAGCGCGCTGGAACCCAATGATTGCCCCATAATTCGTAGCTTGGGGGCACGAGCGCCGCCGAGCCGATATGAAAAAAACACGGCCGATCCTCTGGATTCTGATCATCGCGGCCGTGGCCTCCGCGGGTTATTATGGCTGGCAAAAATACGGCTCGCCCGGGGCCGGAAAAACCCAGACGACACAAAAAGCAGCGCCTCGCCAGCAGGCCGTTCCCGTCAGCGTTGCGCCGGTTCAGAAGACCGACTTCCCAGTGTATCTGACCGGTCTCGGCACGGTGCAGGGCTTCAACACCGTCCAAGTCCGCAGCCGAGTGGATGGTCAGATCGACAAGCTCGCCTTCCGCGAAGGCCAGATCGTCCAGCAGGGCGACCTTCTGGTCTCGATCGATCCCCGCCCCTATCAAGCCGCGCTCGATCAGGCCAAAGCCAAGAAGGCGCAGGACGAGGCGAACCTCGCCAACGCCAATCTCGAACTGCAGCGCGCCATGAGGCTCGGCGAATTCGCGACCGCGCAGCGGGTCGATACCCAGCGCTCCACTGTCGCCCAGCTCACCGCCCAGATCGCGGCCGACGAAGCGGCGATCGCCAACGCCCAGACCCAGCTCGACTACACGCAGATCAAGGCGCCGATCACGGGCGTCGCAGGGCTGCGCCAAGTCGACATCGGCAACATCGTCAACGCCTCGACGCAGACCGGCATCGTCACGATCTCTCAGGTCGAGCCGATCGCCGTGATCTTCACGGCACCGGAAGACCAGCTCCCCTACATCACCGAAGGTCAGCAGGCCGGCGCGCTCAAGGTGATCGCCTTCACCACCGACGGCAAGAAGACGCTGGCCGAAGGCAAGCTCGCGGTCATCAACAACCAGGTCGACACGACCAGCGGCACTATTCGGCTCAAGGCGGTATTCGACAACAAGGACCACACGCTGTGGCCGGGCCAGTCGGTTTCGACGCGTCTTCTGGTGCGGACGCTGAAAGATGCAACCGTCGTTCCCGATGATGCGGTCCAGCATTCGACCAACGGCCTGTACGCCTATACCGTCAATCAGGACAACAAGGCCGAAGTGCACAAGATCAAGGTCAGCTATGGCATCGATGGACGTTCGGTCATCGATGAAGGCCTCACGCCCGGGCAGCAGGTCATCACCGGCGGTCAGTTCAAGGTGCAGCCTGGAAGCCTCGTCTCGACGGCGGTGGCGAGCTCGGATCCGGCCCAGAACAAGGTTCGACACGAATGATCGCGGGCGGGATTTCGGCACCCTTCATCCGTTATCCCATCGGCACCTCGCTGCTGATGGCCGGCATCCTCTTCGTCGGCCTCGTCGCCTACCCCCTGCTGCCGGTCGCGCCGCTGCCGCAGGTGGACTTCCCGACCATCCAGATCACCGCCAACCTGCCGGGCGGCAGCCCCGAGACAATGGCCTCGTCGGTGGCGCAGCCGCTCGAGCGCCAATTCGCCCAGATCCCCGGCATCGCCCAGATGACCTCGACCAGCTATCTGGGCACGGCGTCGATCACCATCCAGTTCGACCTCAACCGCAGCATCGACGGCGCGGCCAACGACGTTCAGGGTGCCATCAACGCCGCCAGCGGCCAGCTGCCGAAGAACCTGCCCTCGCCGCCGACCTACCGCAAGGTCAACCCGGCGGACGCCCCGATCCTGCTGCTGTCGGCGACCTCCGAAACACTGCCGCTGACCAGCGTCAGCGACGCCGTCGACGCCCAGCTCGCCCAGCAGATCAGCCAGCTCTCCGGCGTCGCGCAGGTCTTCATCGGCGGCCAGCAGAAGCCGTCCATCCGCGTTCAGATCGACCCGGCGAAACTTGTCGCCAAGGGCCTGTCGATGGAGGACGTCCGCAGCCAGATCGCCATCACTACGGTCGACAGCCCCAAAGGCAATATCGACGGGCCTAAGCGCGCCTATACGATCTACGCCAACGACCAGCTCACCCACGCCAAGGACTGGAACGACGTCATCATCGCCTATCGCAATGGCGGCCCCTTGCGAATCCGCGACATCGGCCAGGCCGTCAGCGGCGCTGAAGACGCCAAGCAGGCGGCCTGGGCCAACGGCAAGCGCGGCGTGTTCCTGGTGATCTTCAAGCAGCCCGGTGCCAACGTCATCGAGACTGTCGACCGGATCAAGGCCACCCTGCCCCGGCTGGTGGCCGCTATTCCGCCCGCAATCAAGATCGAGCTGATTAGTGACCGCACAACGACAATCCGTGCCGCGGTCGAGGACGTTCAGTTCACGCTGCTGCTGACCATCGCGCTCGTGGTCATGGTCATCTTCATCTTCCTGCGCAGCTTCTGGGCGACGGTCATCCCCACGGTCACGGTGCCATTGGCGCTATTGGGCGCGTGCGCCTTGATGTGGGTGGCCGGCTATTCGCTCGACAATCTGTCGCTGATGGCACTCACCATTGCGGTCGGCTTCGTGGTCGACGATGCCATCGTGATGCTCGAGAACATCACCCGCTACATCGAGGAAGGCGAATCCCCGCTCGCGGCCGCCTTCAAGGGCTCCAAGGAAATCGGTTTCACCATCGTCTCGATCAGCATCTCGCTGGTCGCGGTGCTGATCCCCCTGCTGCTGATGGGAGGCATCATCGGGCGCCTGTTCCGCGAATTCGCCGTGGTGCTGGCGATGACGATCTTCGTCTCGATGTTCGTGTCGCTGACGCTGACGCCGATGATGGCCTCGCGCTTCCTGCGCGCGCATGGCGAAGTGACCCACGGCAAGTTCTACCAATGGAGCGAGCGCGCCTTCGACGGGATGCTGCGCGGCTACGAATATGTGCTCGACCACGCCCTGGCGTGGCGCCGCACCACGCTCGCGATCTTCTTCGCCACGCTCGGATTGTCGATCTACCTGTTCGTCCTGATCCCGAAGGGCTTCTTCCCGCAACAGGACGTCGGCCTGATCACGGCCACGTCCGAAGCCTCGCAGGACATTTCGTTCAAGGAAATGGTCAGACGCCAGGAGCAGCTCGGCAAGATCATCCTGGCCGATCCCGATGTTGCGAGCGTTGCCATGGCGATCGGCGGCAGCGGACGTGCCGGCAACAACGGTGCCCTGTACATCACGCTCAAGCCTCGCGACATGCGCGAGGCCTCGGCTCAGCAGATCATCGCGCGCCTGCGCCCGCAGTTCGACAAGGTCGAGGGCGCCCGCCTCTACATGCAGGCGGCCCAGGACGTCCGGCTCGGCGGCCGGCCGACCCGCACGCAGTTCGAGTTCACCCTGCAGGACGCCGACCTCGCCGAGCTCAACGACTGGGCGCCAAAGATCCTCGCCAAAATGCAGACGTTGCCGGAGCTGCGCGACGTCGCGACCGACCAGCAGACGCAGGGCACCACGGTGCAGCTCAAGATCAACCGCGACACCGCCTCGCGCTACGGCATCCAGCCGCAGATGATCGACGACACGCTGTATGACGCTTTCGGCCAACGGCAGGTCACGCAGTATTTCACCCAGCTCAATACCTACAAGGTGATCCTCGAGATTCTGCCGGAGATGCAGGGCGATCTCGACAGCCTGAACAAGCTCTATCTGAAGTCGCCGCTGACCGGCGAACAGGTGCCGCTGTCGACCTTCGCGACCTGGACCACCGACCCGGTCCGCCCGCTCTCGATCAGCCATCAGGGTCAGTTCCCGGCGATCACGATCAGCTTCAACCTCGCACAAGGCGTCGCGCTCGGCCAGGCCACCGAGGCCGTGCAACGGGCGATGGTGGAGCTGGGCGCGCCGCCGACGCTGAATTCGAGTTTCCAGGGCACCGCGCAGGCGTTCCAGCAATCGCTCGGCACCGTGCCGCTGTTGATCCTCGCTGCGCTCGTCGTGGTCTACCTGATCCTCGGCATCCTCTACGAGAGCTACATCCATCCGATCACGATCCTGTCGACCCTGCCCTCGGCCGGCGTCGGCGCGCTCGCGATCCTGATGGCGGCCGGCTTCGACTTCAGCCTGATCGCGCTGATCGGCATCATCCTTCTGATCGGCATCGTGAAGAAGAACGGCATCATGATGGTCGACTTCGCGATCGCCGCCGAGCGCGACGAACACAAGACACCGGCGGAATCGATCCGCCAGGCCGCGCTGCTGCGCTTCCGCCCGATCATGATGACGACGATGGCCGCGCTGCTGGGCGGCGTGCCGCTGATGCTCGGCCACGGCACCGGCGCAGAGATCCGCCAACCGCTCGGCTACGCCATGGTCGGCGGCCTGATCGTCAGCCAGGCGCTGACGCTATTCACCACGCCGGTGGTTTATCTCTATCTCGACGAGCTCAACAACTGGTTCTCGGGTTGGGGCCGTTCGGGTGACGGCGAAGGCGACGAGGCGGCCGAGCGCCGCAGCGTCAAGCAAGCCGCCGAGTAAGCTTGCGCCGCACCTTCCGCGACGCTACAGCGAGACCTCGGTTCACGCCAACGCGGTTTCGCCATGCTCATGCAATCCAGACTTGTCGCCTTCGCCGCCGCTGTCCTGTTGTCGACCAGCGCCGCGTATGCCCAGCAGGGCGCCAAGAAGAACGCCGCTTCTCCTGCCCCGGCCACTCAGCCTGCGCCTAGCCCGACGCAAGCACAGGCGGACGGCGCTCCGGGGCAACCCGGCTGGATCGTGCGCTGCACCAGCGCAAGCCGCGAGGCGCCGCTCGAATGCGCGATGGAGCAGAACGCGGTGCTGACCAAGACCGGCCAGACCGTCATCCTGATCAACATCCGCATCGCGCCCGACACCCGCACACCGATTGCGCTGCTGCAATTGCCGCTCGGCCTCAACCTGCCCGTCGGCGCCAAGCTCCAGGTCGACGAAGGCAAGGCGTTCGATCTCCAGATCCAGACCTGCGAGAACCGCGGCTGCTACGCCTCGACGCCGGTCGCGCCGGACCTGCTCACGGCCTTGCGGTCGGGCAAGCAGTTGAAGGTCTCCTTCCAGAACATGGCCAAGGAGACGATCGCGATCCCGATGCCGCTCAACGATTTCGCCGCGGCCTACGACAAGATCAAGTAACGGACGCCGTCAGGTCGCGATGTCGCCTGCCCGAAGCAGCGTCGTGAAGCCGCCATAGATCATGCGCTTGCCGTCGAACGGCATGCCGTCCATTTTCAGCCGCGGGTCCGCCATCACCTTCTTGTTGACGGCATCACGGGTCTCCCGGTCGCGGTAGACGATCCAGGAGAAGACCACGATCTCGTCCTCCTTCGCCATGACCGCGCGCGGAAACGAGGTGAGCTCGCCATAGGGGACGTCGTCACCGATGCATTCGACATAGTCGAGCGCGCCATGCTCCAGCCAGAGTGCGCAGGCGGTCGTTGCCAGCGTCTTGTAGGCCTCGATCTTGTCCTTCGGCACGGCCAGCACGAAACCATCGACATAGGGCATCACGGATCTCCTTGGGTTGTGTAACTCAAGGACGATGGAGTGCGCGGAGATCCGACCGGAAACGCGATTTTTCAGATGAGGCAAACGGTCGCGAGCGGCGGTGCCGCCAACGAACCGTCGCTGCCGCGCAGATGCCGAGGGTTACGTCTGGAGAAGGAGCGCCGGAATGGCTGGGGAACCTGGATTCGAACCAAGACAAACAGAGTCAGAGTCTGTTGTGCTACCGTTACACCATTCCCCAACGGAATAGTCGAACAAATTCAAAGCCTTGTTGATTTGCTCGACTGTGGCCGGAAGCGCGTTTGGCGCAAATCACGGCTCAGGCGTGGCAGCGTTCTACCCGCTCGGCCCTGGGCTGGCAAGCGCTGCGGTGGATGGGTCGTGTCTCGACGGGGGATAGGACGAGAGGTCGGGAGTCCGCAGCGACAAGGCACGAGCCGCGCCCGACCGCATGAAGCGGTCGGGTCACGCTGCGGCCCGCGGACGTCTCAAATATCGCCAAGCAGCGCCCTTGGCGCTTAGTCCAGCTTGATGTTCGCGGCTTCGATCACCTTCTTCCACCGCGCCGTCTCAGCGGCGATGTAGGCCGCAAACGGCTCGGAATCCACTGCGACCGCGGTGGCGCCGAGCTCGGCCAATTTCTGTACCGTGTCAGGTTGCTGCATGAAGGCGCGGATCTCGGCCGAGAGCTTTTCGACGATCGGTTTCGGCGTCCCGGCCGGGACGAAGAAGCCGTGCCAGGCCACGGCCTCGAAGCCCGGCAGGAATTCAGCGACGGCGGGAGCTTCGGGATCGAAGGCGGCCCGCTTCGGCGTCGCGGTCGCGAGCAGTGCGAGCTGGCCGGTCTTCACCTGCGGCAGCAGCAGGGGCACGTTGTCGAAGGCGAGATCGATCTGGCCGCTCAACAGGTCCGTCAGCATCTGGCTGGAGCCCTTGTAGGGTACGTGCACCATCTTGGTGCCGGTCATCTGCTGAAACAGCTCGGCGGCCAGATGCTGCGAGGTGCCGACGCCGGCCGAGCCGAACGAGACCTTGTCCGGATTCGCCTTCAGATAAGCGATCAGCTCCGGTACGGTGCGCGCCTTGATCTTGTTGGGGTTCACGACAAGCACGTTGGGCACGACGCTGATCTGGGCAACCGGCGCAAGATCCTTGTCCGGCTGGTAGCTGAGCTTCGGACCATAGAGCGACGGGTTGATCGCGAGCGCGGACGTGCTCGCAAGCCCGAGCGTGATGCCGTCAGGCGCCGACTTCGCCAGCCGCGTCACGCCGAGGATCGAGCCGGCGCCACCGACATTCTCGACCACGAACGGCTTGCCGAGCTTCGCTTGCAAATGGTTGGAGACCATGCGGGCGAAGATATCGGCGGTACCGCCGGCGGCGAAGGGAACGATCACCGTCACCTGCTTGGACGGATAACCGTCCTGGGCCTTTGCCGGCGATGCCGCCAGCAGCATGAGTGAGGCAAGAACAAGCCACGTCGATCTCATCGAAGTTTCCTCTTTTCAGTGTTGTTGATTGGCTGCCGCGAACGAGCGGCGGGGATGGCTAAAGCGCGATGCATCGCGCCTTAGCTTATTGTTTGAGCATGATCTCTTCGGAAAACCGCTACACACTTTTCCGGATCATGCTCTAGAACGCGACCTCGTACATGTTCAGGATCGCATCCCGGCTAAGGTCGCGCGGATTGTTGTCGAGCAGGCGGCGAATGGCGTGCGCCTCGTCGGCCATCACGCCGAGATCGTCCCTGGGCACGCCGAGCGCCGACAGCCGCATCTCGATACCGAGATCGGCGCAGAACTTGTAGGTTGCGTCGAACGCCAGCTTTGCATCGTCCTGCTTCGGCAATCCAAGCGCCTGGAGCACTGCGACGGTCTTCGCCTCCACGGCCGGCATGTTGAAGGCCAGCGTGTGCGGAAAGATCACCGCGCAGGCGAGCCCATGCGCCACATGATGACGCGTGCCGAGCGGGTACGCGACCGCATGGCCGGCGGTCGTGTTCACCGGCCCGAGGCAATAGCCGCCATAGAGCGAGGCCAGCGCCAGGCCCGCACGCGCCTCGCGATCGCTACCATCGACCACCGCCCGCTTGAGATACTGCCCAACCAGCCGCGCGCCTTCGAGCGCATAGAGATCGATCGTGGGATGCGCCTTGCGACTGGTATAGGCCTCGACGCAATGCGCCAGCGCATCGACGCCGGTCGCCGCGGTGACCTCTTTCGGCACCGTCATCGTCAGATCCGGATCGACGATGGCGATGTCAGCCAGCATGAAGCGGCTCTGCACCGCCTGCTTGTTCTGGCTCATGGGGTCGGTCACCAGCGCGCGGGTGCCGGCTTCGCTGCCGGTGCCCGAGGTGGTGGGAATCTGCATCAGCGCCACGCTGCGGCCGGCCACCTTCTCCGGCCCAACGATGTCGGCGAAGGCCACGTCGTTCGTGCACATCACCGCCACCAGCTTGGCCAGATCCATCGCGCTGCCGCCGCCGAACCCGACGACGAGATCGGGCTTGGCGTCGCGCGCCATCGCGACCGCCTTCTCGAGATTGGGCAGGTCCGGCTCGGGCTTCACATCGCCGAACAGCTTGACCGCGCCGGGTAGCCCCAGCGTATCGACGCGACGCGCGTTGAATGGGTCCGAGATCACCAGCGGCCGCTTGGCGCCGATCCGCTCGGCGAAACGCGCTGCGGCTGCGATCGTGCCGCAGCCGAACTCCAGGATAGTGGGGCGAAGAATTTCGATGGGCGTGAAGGCGTTGGTCATCGTGCGTTCGATCTCACGACTTGGATGTGGAAGCGCCGACGGCCAGCCGCTCGGCATAGTCGATGGCCTCGATCAGGCTGTGCTCGTTGGCGATGCCCTTGCCGGCGATGTCGAAGGCGGTGCCGTGATCGACGGACGTGCGGATGATCGGCAGGCCCAGCGTGATGTTGACGCCCGAGAGCTCCTGCCAGCGGCCGGTCGCGGGATCGACCTGGAAGCCGAGCAGCTTGACAGGGATGTGGCCCTGGTCGTGATACATCGCGACCGCAGCATCGTACTGTCCGGCGCGCAGCTTCACGAAGATGGTGTCACCCGGCACGGGGCCGACAATGTCGAGACCGTCAGCGACTGCCTTGGCGATCGTCGGCGCCGAGACATCGATGTCCTGCCGGCCGAACAGGCCGCCCTCGCCGGCATGCGGATTGAGCGCGGCGATCGCGATCTTCGGCTTTTCGATGCCGAGCCGACGCAGCGCGTCGTTGGTGAGGTCGATCACCATGCGCAGGCGCTCCGGCGTCAGACGCTTCGGCACGTCCTCCAGCGCCACATGCGTCGAGACGTGGCTAACGCGCATGTTGCCATGGGCAAGCAGCATCACCGAGCCGCGCACGCCGGTGAGATGCGCGAGCATCTCGGTATGGCCGGGGAAATGATAGCCGGCCTTGTTGAGGGCTTCCTTGTTGAGCGGTGCCGTGACGATGGCCGCGGTGCGGCCCGCCTGCGTCAGGCGCACGCCCTGCTCGATCGCCTTGTAGGCAAAACGGCCGCCGTCAGCGCTGAGCACGCCGGGCCTGATGGGATCGCCCTCGGCGTCGGCCTGGAGGAAGCACAGATTTGGCCAGTCGCGATCCTGGTCGCTTACTTCGGGGATGGCAATGTCAGCGCCGAGCGCTGCCTTTGCGCCATCAAGCGCCGCGCCGCTGCCGATGATCAGCAGGCGCAGATCGCCCTTCGCGATCCGGTCCTTCAATCCCACGCAAGCCTTGACGATGATCTCCGGTCCGATCCCGGCGGGATCACCCATGGTGATGGCAAGATGACGAGAGGTCATGTCGGACTCCTCATGTTGAGCAAATGATTGTCCCGGAGCAGATCGCGCCAGAGCTCGCTGGGTCCGAATGCACCGGACTTCGAGATCACGTCCACGCCGGCCCACCGGCCGCCCTGCAAGATCGAGCGCGGCAACCCCGGCACGATACGTCCCGTCACCTGGAGCGCATGCGCGCCAAGGGCGACGCATGCGGCCTTCAGGGTCTCGCCGCCAGCAACGATCAGCGTGCCCGGTGGTTCGAGCGCCGCGATCAGTGCCGTCATTTCGCGCGCGATCCGCTGCGCCGCCTCCGCGCGCGTCAGGCCGTTGGCGAGAGAGAACTTGACCAGTGCCACGGCGTCATCGGCCAGCTTGCGCCGGACAGGCTCCGCGCCCTCGCCTTCCGCAAGCGCGATGGTTGCCTCGCCGCACGCAGCCAGCTGAGACGCAGTCGCGGGCTGATCCGAGCCGAACAGCCCCAGCACCGGCAGCTTCAATTGGGTCGGCGCAGCGGCGTCATGGCTGCGGGCGAGCGCGCCGGCGAGCCCACCGCTGCCGCACCATAGCACGGGTCCCGGCATGCGCTGCCCCATCTCGACGACCCGATCGAGGTCGATGTCGCTTTCGGCGTCGAAGACCTGAACGCCGCCCTGCGACAGCGTGTCGGCCCCGCCCTGCCGCGCCTCGATGCCGTCCTGCTGCAGCTGGGCCAGGAGATTGTCGCCGACGCGGTGCCACTCGCCTTGCACCGTGCGCGCAAATTGCTGGCCACCCGCGGTGCGGCGCCCCTGATAGTCGAAGGCGGGCGCGACCACGCAGGACGCCCAATCGCCGCTGCGCAGGCAGGCGTCAAGCTCGGCCGCCCACGCGCCGCGAAGGAGGCTATCGACCTTCTTGTAGGCGATCGTCGCCCCGCGGAGCTGTGGCGCCAGTCGTCCGACGATCTCGATGCACTCGGTTTTGGAACGTTCGCGTGTGCCGCTGTCGATCGCCAGGCTTTCAGAGTCCTGCGCCGCAGATGCTTCCGGCCAGGTGACGTCGAACGGTCCGCACAGACCGACGAACTCCGCCGCGGTGTCGAGCGCACCGGTGAGATCGTCGGCAAGCAGGCGGACGCTCGTCATCGTCGCGCGCCTCCGGCAGTAAAGATCTTGCCCGGGTTCATCAGGCCGTTCGGATCGAGCAGTTGCTTGATGTCTCGCATCAGCTCGATATCGAGGGGATCGGTGACGCGCGCGAGCCGACCACGATTGGTGATGCCAATGCCGTGCTCGGCACTGATGGCTCCGCCTTGCGCTGCGGTCTCGTCATCGACGATCTCGTTGATCTCGGCCACCAGCGCGGCCGTTGCAGCGGGGTCCTGACAATGCGCGCGGTCGATCAGTGCGATCACGTGGATATTGCCATCGCCGATATGGCCATGCATCACGACGCGCGCATGCGGCACGGCAGCCTTGATCCGGGCCTCGACATTGGCGACGAAGGCCGCCTGCCGCTCCAGCGGCACCACGCTGTCATGCGACACGACATAGCCGCTGCGCTTGTTGCCTTCGGACACACTGTGCCTGACCGCCCAGATCGCCTTGGCCTGCGCCAGGTTGGACGCCAGGATGACGTCGTCAGCGAGCCCGGCCTCCATCGCCTCAGCGAGCACCGTGGCGAGCGGCTCGTTGAGGTCAACGCCTGGAAGCGTGTCGGTCAGCTCGACGATCAGATACCACGGCGTCGTCAACTCGAACGGGATCGCGACATGCGGCACTGTCTCCGCTATCGCCTCGATCTGCGAGCGCGACATGATCTCGAGGCTGCCGAGCCGGTCGCCGACCGCGCCGCGCAGGCGCTGCATGATCTCGAGCGCCTGCTCGACGCCCTGCAATTTCAGCAGCGCCAGCGCAGAGCTGCGCGGCGGTGCAAACAGTTTCAGGACCGCCGCCGTGACGATGCCGAGCGTGCCCTCTGCGCCGATGAAGAGCTGCTTGAGCGCGTAACCGGTGTTGTCCTTGCGCAGCGCGCGCAGGCCGTTGAAGACGCGCCCGTCGGGCAGCACGACCTCTAGCCCGAGCACGAGATCGCGTGTCGGTCCGTAGCGAAGCACGGCCGTGCCGCCGGCATTGGTGGAAATGTTGCCGCCAATCTGGCAGGAACCCTCGGCACCCAGGCTCAAGGGAAAGTAACGATCGACGCTACGGGCCGCATTCTGCACCTCGGCGAGAATGCAGCCGGCTTCCACCGTGATCGTGTTGGCGAGCGGGCTGACGTCGCGCACGGCCCGCATACGGTCGAGCCGGATCACGACATTGCCTGCGTTGCGATCGTCCGGCGTCGCGGCCCCGCACATGCCGGTGTTGCCGCCCTGCGGCACGATCGCAAGCTGCCTTTCCGCGCAGTATTTGACGACGGCGGCGACCTCAGCGGTCGAGCCGGGTTTCACCACCGCGACCGCGCGACCGTGATAGCGGCCGCGCCAGTCCACCACATAAGGCTCCTGGTCGGCTCCGGAGGCGATGACGTGCTTGTCGCCAACGATGGCGGCGAGCCCGGACAGCGCATCCTGGAAAGAGTCGGACATCGGATCGCCTCGTCGCCGGCGTCGCGGCTAAATGGTGGCTGCGAATGCAGTGGCATCCGCAAGCAGCTCTTTCACGTGAGCCGATGGCAAGGATTCCAGCGGCGGACGCAACCGCTGCCATCCGGCATGGCCGGTGCGCTCGGCCACCAGCGCCTTCAGCGACGCCATCTGCGGGAAGCGCGAGACCAATTCGCGCGCCCTGACGATGCGCGCCTGCGCGGCCTTGAGCGCGGCGTCGTCGTCGCTGTCGCCAAAATGCTTGTAGACATAGGCAAGGTCACGCGCCACGAGATTGGACGTTGCAGTGATGCAGCCGGCGCCGCCCTTGCGGAGCAGCGGCAGCAACAAAGGATCGGCGCCGACCAGGACCGAAAAGCCGGGAAAGCGTTCGACCATCGCGGTCATGTTGGCGAAGTCGCCGGAGGAATCCTTGATGCCGGTGAACGTCGCTGGATAAGCCGCGCGCAGCCGCTCAATCAGCGCATGCGAGATCGGCTGCGCCGACATCTGCGGGATGTGATAGAGCACGACCTTGAGCTTGGCATCGCCGATGCGCTGCACGACCTCGCTGTACGACGCGAAAATGCCGTCGTCGCTGACGCCCTTGTAGTAGAACGGCGGCAGCATCACCACGGTATCGACGCCGACCGAGAGCGCATGACGCGTCAGGGCAATGGTCTCGCTGAGCGCGGTGACACCAGTGCCCGGCAGAAGCCGCTGCGGCGCGATGCCGGCGGCGACCACCGCCTCGAGCAGCGCGGTGCGCTCAGTGGCCGAGAACGAGTTCGCCTCGCCGGTCGTGCCGAGCAGCGCGATGCCGTCGCAGCCTTCGTCGAGCAGATAGCGGCAATGCGCGACGAAGCGCGCATGATCGGGGGCGAGCTCGGCATCGAGCGGTGTCAGCGCGGCGGAGAACACACCATGAGGGTGCAGCGATGATGTCGACAAACTTCCTCCGATCGTCAAATCGATGTTGTTCGGAATGCGAACATTTGTTATTGGATTGTCCCGTCGTAAAATCAGCTTGCCGCCACGTCAAGGGGACATGTCATGGCGAGACATTCGAGCATGGCCAAGGTCGAAAAGAAGGCCACGAAACGCGTATCGGACACCGACGCGAAAAATCCAAAGAATTACGTCGCTTCCGTCGGCAAGGCCTTTGCTGTGCTCAAGAGCTTCACCAGCGAGGCCTTCGAGCTGACCCTGAGTGAGATTGCCGCACGGGCCGACCTCGATCGCGGAACGGCGTTCCGGCTGATCCAGACCTTGATCGAACTCGGCTACCTCCAGGCCGTTCCGCAGAGCCGCCGGTTCCGCCTCGGCGTTGCCTGCCTTGATCTCGGCTACACCGTGCTGTCGCACGGATCGCTGCGGCCGATCGTCGAGCCGCTGCTGCGCGAGCTCGTGCCTGACGTCGGCGATGCGGCTTCGCTCGGCATCCTCGACGGGGGCGACGTGGTCTATCTCGCACGGGTCGGTGCGGGCCTCGACCGCCACAAGATGGATCGCCGGCCGGGCACGCGGATCCCGGCCTATAGCGCCGCGCTCGGCCACGTCATGCTGGCGCATCTGGCGCGGGACGAGCAGATCGCGCGGCTGGAGTCGCGACCGCGAGTCAAACTGTCGGAGCGAACGCTCACCGATCTCGACGCCCTGCTCGCCCGGCTCGATCAGGTGAAGAAGAAAGGGCACGCCGTTTCTGACGGCGAGAACGCCTATGGCCTGCGCACGCTGGCAGCGCCGATCTTCGACGCCCAGGGTCTCGTGATTGCCGGATTGAGCGTCACCATCGATGCGGTGCGCATGGACATGCCGGCCTTTCGCGACCAGGCGCTGCCGCGCCTGATGCAGGTGACGCGCCAGGTGCAGGACCTCGCCATCAAGTCCGGATTGACGAGCTGAACGGCCTCTCGAGGCTAGATGGCAATGCGATCGAAGTCGGCAGCGATCCGGGCGTTTGGAAAAATCCTGGTTGCCTCTGCAAGGACCTCATCGTCCTCATAGCGGCCCGACTGATGCGTGAGCACGAGCTGGCCGACATTGGTCGCGGCCGCAAACGCAGCCGCATCGCGCGCAGTGAGGTGGCCATAGTCCCGCGCGGTCGATGCGTCGCGATCGAGGAACGTTGCCTCGATCACCAGTAGATCGGCGCCAGAAACGTATTTGGAGAGGTCTTCGGTGGTCTCGGTGTCGCCGATCACGACGAGCTTCCTGCCGCCGCTCGGCGGCCCCAGGACGTCTTCCGGATCGATCGTTCGATCGGCGATCACGACTGGTCGTCCCGCGGCCAACTCTCCGCGCATCGGCCCGTCTGGAACGCCCAGCTCGGCAAGGCGCTCCGGCCGAAGGTGGCGGCGGGCGGGACTCTGGAACGCGAAGCCAAAACTGTCGGTGTCGCGATGGCGAACCGGAAAGCAGTCGATGGTGAAATCGCCGGCGTCCATGACCTGCCCTTCGGTCAGGGCTGAGAACTCCACCGCGATCGGCGCCCTGCCCGCGCCCCACAGGCCCGCAAGCATCCGGATGACGAGATCGAGCGTGCCCTGACCGCCATGAATGGTCATCACGTCGGCGCTCTGCCGTAAGCCCAGCGTCGAAAAGAGACCGGGGATGCCGAGCACGTGATCGAGATGGGCATGCGTCAGCAGGATGCGGTCGAGCCGCCGAAAGCCGGCGCCAGCGCGCAGCAACTGGCGCTGCGTGCCCTCGCCGCAATCGACCAGGATGCGCTTGCCCGCCGCCTCCACCAGAAGCGCCGGATGGTTGCGCTCCACCGACGGAACGCTGGCCGAGGTTCCGAGAAACGTCAGGGCGAACATGGTCGTCGCGTGTCCAGTTGTGGACGGTCTCACCGTCCCCAATGCCACGCGATCAGTAGCGCGTACAGGCCCATCGACGCGGCATAGAGCGCGGCGAGGAGTGCGTATCCCACAATCTGGCGGCCGATCGTCGCCTTCGGCGAGATCCACCAATCGAGCGCCCTAAAGGCGGCTGGCACCAGCCACCAGCCGAGCAGCTGCGTGCTGACGAGATTGCCGACGAAGAGCGACAGCCAGACCGGCACGCCGTGGCTGTCGATCAAGGGCGCGCTGATGAAGTAGCCCCAGAGGTAGACCACGGGATAAAGCACCAGAAGGACGATGAGGTTGCTCTTCCAGATCAGGCTAGGTCCTTGCTCCGGCGCCTGCGCCTTGCCGGCCGGGAACCAGAAATTGAAGCCGTAGCTCGCCCGCTTCACATTCATGCCGGCGTTGAAGCGCTCGCCTTCGTTCAGCAGCGACTGCCGCAACGGCGAGTCCAGCCATGCATTGAGGTTGGCATCACTGTCGAACGACAGGATGATGATCCACTCGTCGTGCAGGCCTGGAATCGGCCGCTCGATCTTGTGGCGCAAGAATCCCTTGAACTCGGCTTCTGCGGCCTGGATGCGCTGCTGCCATTTGAGGAACGCATCCTCGAGTCCGTCCGGGACTTTGAAGGAGATCACGGCCGAGACTGCGCTGTCGCGCTGGACGCCGGTGTCAGGCAGGATATGGAGGTCTTCCGAACCGACGAAGAAGTGCTGCACCTTTGCGATGAGCCGCGCCCGCACATCGCTCTGAAGCCAGGCGCGGGCCGCGGCCGGGCTCGCAAAGCGCAGGATCGTCACCCAGTCGACATGGGCCGGCGGCTGGGGCGGCACCACCTCCTGGCTGAGGAAGCCGGGCCAGGCCTTGAGCGCCTCGCCGACCTCGCCGTTCCACCGCGCGAACGCGGCAAAGCCATCGTCGGCGATGCGGCGCTGGATCACGAGAGCGACCGGCTGGCCGGCCGTGTCAGAAGATGCGCTCATTGGCAGCGGTCCGCCTCAGTCCTTCTTGTAGAGACGCTTGCCCATCACCCAGGTCTCGTCGACGCAGCGATCATCGCCGACCATCATGACGGCGAACAGCATGCTCGCGGCCTCGTCGATCGTACGCGGCCCGGCACCGTCGGCGATCAGCGACTGGTGCCACGCTTGCGCGACTTGCCCGCCGTTCGGATCGAGCGCGACGAAATCGGCCTCCTTGCCGGGCTCGAAATTGCCGAGCTTGTCGTCGATGTAGAGACCCTCGGCACCGCCGAGGGTGATCGACCAGAAGCCGCGATACGGCGAGAGCTTGTTACGCTCGGCCTCGGCGAGATCCTTGCGCGTCGGATCAATGCTGCCGTCGAGCAGCGTGTTGTTGCACATGCCGACCTTGTAGGCGTCGTCGAGCACGGAGATCATCGAGAAGCGGTTGCCGCCGCCGACGTCGGTGCCGAACGACATCTTCACGCGATGCTCCGGATCGGTGGCGCGGCCGAGGCGGAACAGGCCGCTGCCGAGGAACAGGTTCGAGCACGGGCAGAACACTACCGCCGCGCCCTTCTTGGACATGCGGCGGAACTCGTTGTTGGAGAGATAGACGCCGTGGCCGCCGGAGAATTTCGGGCCGACGAGGTCGAACTTCTCGTAGACGCCGAGATAGTCCTGGCAATCCGGGTGTTCGACGAGCACGCCACTGCATTCGGCCGGGTTCTCGGAGATGTGGGTGTTGACCCAGCAGTCCGGATGCTCGTGCTTGAGGCGCTGACACGCCCTCAGCAGGTCCGGCGAAGCACCGAAGGCGAAGCGCGGCGTGATGGCGTAGAGGTTGCGGCCCTTGTTGTGGTACTGCGCGATCAGCCGCTTGCTGTCGCGATAGAAATTGTCCGGGGTATCGATGAAATCGGCCGGCGCGTTGCGATCGATGCCGGTGAGGCCCGCGATGACGCGCATGTTGCGGCGGGCGGCTTCCTCGAACAGTTCCTCGGTTGAGACAGGCGAGGAGCTCGTGAAGGCCTGGCAGGTGGTGGTGCCGGACGCCAGCAGAGCGTCGAGGAAACGCTTCACGCCCTCGCGCGCGTAGTTGCGATCCCGGTATTTGAGCTCTTCCGGATAGACCCACTTCTGGAGCCATGGCAGCAGTTGCTCGCCATAGGCCCCTAACACGCGGGTCTGCGGCAGATGGATGTGGCCGTCGATGAAGCCCGGGACGATGATGCGGTCCTTGATACGAGTGATCTCAACGCCCGGATGCGCGGCGGCGACCTTGTCATAAGGACCGAACGCCTTGATGACGCCGTCGGTGACGACCATGAGGCCGTCCTGGTGAAAGCGCGGCGGCCTGCTCGTTGCCGATGTGCTTCCAGGGATCGTCGACGAAGTCGAAGAACGTGCCGCGAATACCGACGGTGGTCATGATTTGGTTCCTTCCTTAATTCTGTATGGCGTGGCGCGCCGAAGGGAGCGAGATCGCAAGCAGCGTACCGGCAACGGTGCAGAGGCCGAGATAGAGCCCTCCGATCGGTGCCTGGGTCGCCTCGGGCAACACCGCCGCGATTGCCATGGCGCCGCTCACCGCAAGGTAGCAGAGCGCGCTGATGAGGCCGCCGATCAGGCCGTGGTCGCGCTCGAACAGGCCGAGCGCCATGCCGTACATCATCGGACACAGCACGCCGCAGCCGCCGAGCACCAGCGCGCCGCCGATCGTGATCGACGCAAGATCGAGACCAAGGACCATGCCGGTTGCGGTCAGGAGCGCGGCGCCGGCGAGAAACAGCGCGAAGGCGCCGAAGCCCAGCACGCGGGCCGGCATGAAGCGCGCGAAATGCGCGCAGCCGAGCTCGCCGGCGAGATTAACCCCGCCAAGGCCGAGTGCGACGAGACCGTAGATGGCCGCCGAATAACCGAGGCCGGTCTGGTAGAAGAACGGCGCGACGACGCCGAACGCCAACTGCGCGCTTGCTGCGGCAGCAAACACCAGCACGAAGGCGAGGAAGCCCGGGCGAACGAGAGCCTCGCGCAGAATGCCGGCGGTGCGGCGCGGATCGAACGGCGCTCGCCGCTCCGCCGGCAATGTTTCCGGCAGCAGTAGCATGACGATCGCGGCGACGATTGCCGCGGCGATGGCAATGACGACGAAAACTCCGCGCCACGACGTCAGCTCGACGATGAAGCCGCCGGCTGCAGGCGCCAGCACGGGCGCGAGACCCCAGGCCGCGCCAAGCAGACCGGAGATCGCCGTGAGCTCGCGGCCACGAAAACAGTCGGCTCCGACCGCATAGGCAACGACGAGACAGGTGCAGCCGCCGATGCCTTGCAGGAAACGCAGCGCAAGCAGCAGCGAGGCGCTGGTGGCCAGCGCGCAGGCAACGCTCATCGCGATGAGCACCGACAGCCCTGCGAGCAGGACGTTGCGACGGCCGAGCGTATCGGAGGCGATGCCGACCGGCACCAGCGCGAGAGACATGCCGAGCATGTAGGCGGTGACGGTGTTCTGCATCGAGGCCGCGTCAGTTGCGAGGTCCACCACCATCTGCGGCAGGCCCGGCGTATAGGCATCGAGCGGAATCTGACTGAACGGCACGACGCACAGCAGGATCGGCACGATCCCCCGCTTCGCGCGATCGGCGTCCGACGCAACTGCAGTCATGGCTTACGCCCCCTCGATGGCCGCGGGCCTGTCTTTTCGTGCGCGCAATGAGATGCGACGATGCAGGCTGCGGTCTTGACGCGTGGAGCGTGCCAGAACTGTGTGTAAAAACTCTTAGGCGTTCCCGTATCGGTTGCCGATTTTGATTGGCCGACGTTGCGATCTTTGCTGCCAGCCGGGCACTCAAACAAAAAACGCGAAAACAACCCCATGCACAGTACAAATCATTGGAGAATTCCGCACCTTGCGGCGCCAGCCCTGCGCGCCGGGGACGTTTGACACGTCGGGCAAAACAGGCGCAGAATTGCATGATCGCCGATTGTGAATTCCGCAAGTCGAGCCGGCGCCGTTAACCGCTCAGAAGGCATCGCGGATCGCGACCGCCTCCGCCCCGACCGGCGGGCAGATCTGGTTCCCACAACGGCCGCCTTCTCATCCCGTTCCCGAGATTGCATGTTCGATCCCCCGGTCCAGTTTGCGGCCGGAAGAGCCTCGACGCGACGATGAAAGAAAATGGAGACCGTGATGCAACGAGCGCCGGCTGCAGATGCCGCTGACTTGGACTACGGCTCGATCAGCGCACTGCTGAGCGCCCTGCACGCGCGCAAGGTCTCCGCGTCAGAGCTGCTCGCGCATACGATTGCACGCATCGAGGCGCTGGACGGGCAGATCAATGCCATCATCGTCCGCGATTTCGATCGCGCAAGAGACGCCGCGCGCGCCGCCGATGCCGCGCTTGGCCGCGGCGAGCGGCGGCCGCTCCTCGGCATTCCCGTGACCATGAAAGAACCGTTCAATGTCACAGTCCTGCCGACGACATGGGGCTTTCCGCATTTCAGGGATTTCCAGCCAGCGGAGGACGCCCTGGTCGTCTCGCGATTGAAGGCGGCGGGCGCCGTCATCATCGGCAAGACCAACATCCCGATCGGCTTACGGGATTTTCAGAGTTACAACGATATCCATGGGACGACGAACAATCCGTGGGACCTCGGCCGGTCGCCCGGCGGCTCCTCAGGCGGATCGGGCGCGGCACTGGCCGCAGGGTTCGGTCCGCTCTCGATCGGCTCGGATATCGGCGGCTCGATCCGGGTGCCCGCGCATTTCTGTGGTGTATTCGGACATAAGCCGAGTCTCGGCCTGGTCCCGCTGCGCGGATACAGCCTGCCGCCGGCACCGCCCGTCCCTAGCCAGGGGGACCTGGCTGTCATTGGGCCGATGACGCGCACTGCCGCGGACCTGGCGCTGGCGCTCGACGTGATTGCCGGCCCCGACGAAATGCGCGACGGGATCGGCTATCGCCTGGCGCTGCCTGCTCCGCGACATGACCAGCTCAGGGATTTCAGGATCCTCGTGATTGATAGCCATCCGCTGATGCCGACGGGCGAGGCCGTGCGTTCAGCCATTGGACGATTGGCCGAGCGGATCGAGCGATCAGGCGCGCAAGTCGCACGTTCAAGTGCGTCGCTGCCCGATCTCGCCCAGTCCGCGCGGCTCTACATGAAGCTGCTGAACGCAGCGCGAAGTCCACGCCTGACACCAGCCGCCCTCGCAGAGGCGCAAGGCCTTGCCGCCGCACTCTCGCCCGACGACCGCAGCCTGGCGGCCGAACGCGCCCGCGGCTGGGCCATGATCCACCGCGAATGGCTGGCGACTGACGCGGCGCGGCTTCAGCTGCAGCAACGCTGGCATGAGCTGTTCCGCGAGTTCGACGCAGTGATCTACCCGGCCGCTGCCGTGCCGGCCTTTCCACACGACCAGTCCGAGCCGTTCGACGCGCGGCAACTCGACATCGATGGGAAGCTCTATCCTTACGCCGATGCGTGCTTCATCTGGGCAGACCCCGCTTCGACCTGCGGACTGCCGGCAACCGCCGTTCCGATCGAGCGCACACCTGCGGGCTTGCCGATTGGCGTGCAGATCATCGGCCCCTATCTCGAGGACCGCACGACGATTGCGCTGGCTGGCCTGCTCGAGCGCGAGTTCGGCGGCTTTGTGCCGCCACCGTCACTGCCTTCAACGCAATTCGCGAAATAACAAAGGCCGTTACGTTTTGTCGGCCGACTGCGCCTCGACCGCCTCTACGGCGACGCTCGCGACCTGCCGCAGCGCCTCGCGATCCGCGCCTGAGGACGCCATCACGCCCATGCCGACCGCGACGGCCGAAACATAGCGCGCGAGTGCGGCGGGATCGGCGCCTTCCCTGAGATCGCCTTCGGCCTTGGCGCGAACAAAGCGGTCGCGGAGCTGGTCCTCGTTCTGGGCGCGGCGGGCGGCGAGCTCGAAGGGGACGTTCTCGGAGCCGGTGCCGCAGGCGATGCCGCCCTGCACGAGCAGGCAGCCGGGCGGGTTGGCGGGATCGGTCTGCTTGTCGGCGATGCCCATCAGCATCCGCTCGGCGACGGCGCGGGCGGTCGGGGCTGCGACCACCTCGTCCATCCAGACGCCCCGCAGCTTGGTGTAGCGGTCGAGCGCGGCCTTCAGCAGGCCTTCCTTGTTGCCGAAGCAGGCGTAGAGACTGGGGGGATTGATGCCCATGGCCTCGGTGAGCTGGGCAATGGTGGCGCCCTCATAGCCGTGGCGCCAAAACACTTCCATCGCCTGGTCCAACGCCACCTCGGCGTCGAATTCGCGGGGGCGTCCCATGCCCATCTGCCTCTCTCCTCCGAATTCGCGTTCTGCTGGAAGCTTAACGCCAAATCCTATCTATTTGTTCTAGCTTTATTTTCTCTGCCGTTTTCCAATTCTTGCGGTATGCAGCTACAATTTTCTTAGCGAACGGTACATAAGTATCTTGCGCTGCGATATCCAGCTCCACATCTGTAGTGAACACTACATATCTGGAGCGCGCAAATGCACCCCTCCCAAAATACCGCCCGTACCGGCCGTTTTCGCCGCCTTCTCGGTGGCGTGGCCATCGTGGGCGCCCTGGCCGTAGCCGGTTCGATCGCGACCGGTCACTATTTTCGTACGGCCCAGGCGACCGCAACGGCCGCCGCGGCCGAGCAAGCCGTTTCCGTCACCGTCGCGATGATCGAGCCACGCCAGACCGTGCTGTGGGACGATTTCTCCGGCCGGCTCGAGGCCATCAACCGTGTCGAGCTGCGCCCGCGCGTGGCTGGAGCGATCCTGTCGACCAACTTCACTGAAGGCGCGCTGGTGAAGGCCGGCGACGTGCTGTTCAAGATTGATCCCGCGCCCTACGCGGCCGAGGTCGACAAGGCCGCAGCCCAGCTCGAGGCCGCCAAAGCGCGCGTCGTCTTCACCCAGAGCGAGCTCGAGCGCGGCGCGCAGCTGGTCGGCAACGCCGTGGTGACGCGGCGCGATTTCGACCAGCGCGAGAATGCCAATCGTGAAGCGATCGCCAACGTGAAGGCGGCCGAGGCAACGCTCCAAACCGCAAAGCTCAATCTCGACTACACCGAGGTGCGCGCGCCCGTGGACGGTCGCGTCGGCAAGATCGAGGTAACCGTCGGCAATCTCGTCGCTGCCGGCACCGCATCCCCGGTGCTGACTTCGCTGGTCTCCGTCAATCCGATCTACGCCTCGTTCGATGCGGACGAAGAGGTCGTGCTGCGCGCGCTGAATTCCATTGCAGATGGCTCCGGCCAGCGCGGCAAGCTCGACCAGATCCCCGTGGATATGACGACCTCCGGCGGCCTTGCGGCCAAGGGCCACATCCAACTGATCGACAACCAGGTCAACGGTCAGAGCGGCACCATCCGCGTTCGCGCGATCTTCCGCAACGAGGACGGGCGTCTCATCCCCGGCCAGTTCGCCCGCGTGCGCATGGGGCAACCGAAGCAGCAGACGCTGGTGATGATCGACGAACGCGCGATCGGCACCGACCAGGACAAGAAGTTCGTGATGGCGGTCGGTGACGACAGCCGCGCCGTCTACCGGCCGGTCACGCTCGGCGGCGCCGTCGATGGGCTGCGCATCGTCACCGCGGGCCTGAAGTCCGGCGACCGCATCGTGGTCAATGGTTTGCAGCGCGTTCGTCCCGGCGCCCTCCTCAAGACGGAGGTGGCGGCGATGGGCGCGCGAGGGCAGCAGGCATCCAACCACAGCAATCAGGACGTGGTGCAACGCTAGTTACGTCGTTCCGGTTCGCGCGGCTTGTCGAGCCGAAGCTCGAAGAGCGAAGACGGAGCCGCGCGCCCAGAATGACGAAGTCATGACGACCAAGACATCGCATCTCGATTCCGGGTTCATGGGCGACACCTGCGTCCCGGAGAACGGGAGAGTTGTCTCTCGCGCAGGGGCAAAGCCATGAATCTCTCAAAATTCTTCATCGATCGTCCGATTTTTGCCGGCGTGCTGTCGGTCCTGATCTTCCTCGCCGGCCTGATCTCGCTGTTCGCAATGCCGATCTCGGAATATCCCGATGTCGTGCCGCCGTCCGTCGTGGTGCGCGCGACCTATCCCGGCGCCAATCCCAAGGTGATCGCGGAGACGGTGGCGACGCCGATCGAGGAGCAGATCAACGGCGTCGAGAATATGCTCTACATGTCGAGCCAGGCGACCACCGACGGCGCGATGACGCTGACGGTGACGTTCCGCCTCGGCACCGACCCCGACAAGGCGACGCAGCTGGTGCAGAACCGCGTGCAGCAGGCCGAGCCGCGCCTGCCCGCCGTGGTGCGGCAGCTCGGCATCATCACCAAGAAATCGTCGCCCGACCTCACCATGGTCGTGCACCTCTTGTCGCCGAACGGCCGCTACGACATGACGTATTTGCGCAACTACGCCGTGCTCAACGTCAAGGACCGGCTGGCGCGGATCGACGGCGTCGGCGACGTGCAGCTTTATGGTGCGGGCGACTATTCGATGCGGGTCTGGGTCGATCCGCAGAAGGCCGCCGAGCACGGCCTGACCGCGAGCGATATCGTGAAAGCGATCCAGGCGCAGAACGTCGAGGCCGCCGCCGGCGTGGTCGGCTCCTCCCCGAACGTCAGGGGTATCGACCTGCAACTGTCCGTCAATGCCGAAGGGCGGCTCGCGAACGAGGAGCAGTTCGGCGACATCGTGGTCAAGACCGGCGCGCGCGGTGAAGTGGTGCGGTTGCGCGACGTGGCGCGCATCGAGCTTGGCGCCTCCGAATACGGCCTGCGCTCGCTGCTCGACAACAAGCAGGCGGTGGCGATTCCGATCTTCCAGGCGCCGGGCTCCAACGCGCTGCAGATCTCCGACAACGTCCGCGCCACCATGGCCGAGATCAAGAAGAACATGCCGGAGGGCGTGTCCTACCAGATCGTCTACGACCCGACCCAGTTCGTGCGCTCATCGATCGAGGCTGTCATCCACACGCTGCTGGAAGCCATCGCGCTGGTGGTGCTGGTCGTGATCCTGTTCCTCCAGACCTGGCGCGCCTCGATCATTCCGCTTCTGGCCGTGCCGGTGTCGATCGTCGGCACCTTCGCCGTGATGCACGTGTTCGGCTTCTCCATCAACGCGCTCAGCCTGTTCGGTCTCGTGCTCGCGATCGGCATCGTCGTCGACGACGCCATCGTCGTGGTCGAGAACGTCGAGCGCAACATCGAGGCCGGGCTGTCGCCGCGCGATGCCACTTATCAGGCGATGCGTGAGGTCTCGGGGCCGATCATCGCGATCGCGATGGTGCTGATCGCGGTGTTCGTGCCGCTCGCCTTCATCTCCGGCCTCACCGGACAGTTCTACAAGCAGTTCGCGCTGACGATCGCGATCTCCACCGTGATCTCCGCTGTCAACTCGCTGACGCTGTCGCCGGCGCTGTCGGCGCTGCTGCTCAAGGGCCACAACGAGCCGAAGGACCGGCTCACGCTCATCATGGAAAAGAGCCTTGGCTGGTTCTTCCGCGGCTTCAACAAGGCCTTCACACGCTCCTCGGAGAACTACAGCGGCAGCGTCACCAGGGTGATCTCGGGCAAGGCGGCGGTGATGGGCCTCTACGCGGTCCTGGTCGGCCTCACTGCCCTCTTGTTCCAGCAGGTGCCGAGCGGCTTCGTGCCGGGCCAGGACAAGCAATATCTGGTCGGCTTCGCGCGCCTGCCCGATGGCGCAACGCTCGACCGCACCGAAGAGGTGATCCGCAAGATGAGCGATATCGCGCTGACCCAGCCCGGTGTCGAGAGCTCGGTCGCCTTCCCGGGCCTGTCGATCTCCGGCTTCACCAACTCGTCCAACGCCGGCATCGTGTTCTCGACGCTCAAGCCGTTCGACGAGCGCAAGGACCCCTCGCTCAGCGGGCCCGCGATCGCGGCCGAACTGAACAAGAAATATGCCGGGATCCAGGAAGCCTTCATAGCCATGTTCCCGCCGCCGCCGGTCAACGGTCTCGGCACCATCGGCGGCTTCAAGCTCCAGATCGAGGATCGTGCCGGTCTCGGCTATGAGGCACTGAACGAGGCGACCAAGGCGTTCATGGCGGCGATGCAGAAGGCCCCGGAGATCGCCGGCGTGTTCTCGAGCTTCCAGGTCAACGTGCCCCAGCTGTTCGCCGACATCGACCGCACCAAGGCGCTCCAACTCGGCGTGCCCGTGACGGAGGTGTTCAACACGCTCCAGATTTACCTCGGCTCCTACTACGTCAACGACTTCAACAAGTTCGGCCGCACCTATTCCGTCCGCGTGCAGGCCGACGCGCCATTCCGCGCTCGCGCCGACGACATCAGGCAGCTGAAGGTGCGCTCGTCCTCGGGCGACATGGTGCCGTTGTCGGCGCTGCTCAAGATCCGCCAGAGCGCGGGGCCGGAGCGCGCGATCCGCTACAACGGCTTCCTGTCCTCCGACATCAACGCGGCGGCTGCGCCCGGTTTTTCATCGGGCCAGGCGCAGGAAGCGGCAACGCGGATCGCGGCGGAAGTGCTGCCGCCGGGCTTTGCCTTCGAATGGACCGACCTGACCTATCAGGAGTTCATCGCCGGCAATTCCGGCATCTGGGTGTTCCCGCTGGCGATCCTGCTGGTGTTCCTGGTGCTGGCCGCGCTCTACGAGAGCCTGACCTTGCCGCTCTCGATCATCATGATCGTGCCGATGGGCCTCTTGGCAGCGATGTTCGGCGTCTGGATCTCCAAGGGCGACAACAACGTCTTCACCCAGATCGGTCTCATCGTGCTGGTCGGCCTGTCGGCCAAGAACGCGATCCTGATCGTCGAATTCGCCCGCGAGCTCGAATTCGCAGGCCGCACGCCGATCCGCGCCGCGATCGAGGCGAGCCGGCTGCGGCTGCGCCCGATCCTGATGACATCGATGGCCTTCATCATGGGCGTGCTGCCGCTGGTGCTCTCGACCGGCGCGGGCTCGGAGATGCGGCGCGCCATGGGTGTTGCCGTGTTCTCCGGCATGATCGGCGTCACCGTGTTCGGCCTGTTCCTGACGACGGTGTTCTATGTGCTGCTGCGGACCGTCACCGGCATGAAACCGCTGACGCATCACGGCAGCGACACCAGCGCGGCGCCGGTCCAGACGGTGGGTCACTAGATCAGGGAAATCCTCAAGAGCAGCAACACACGAGCACGGTCTTGCGAAAGACCGTCTCGTTGACGTGATGAAGGGCGATCACGCCGGCCGCGGAGCCGGCGATCCGCGCCATGATTTTTGCTTCGCAACATGATGCCAGCCGGAGGCGCACGGCGAAAGAGGATGGAGAAGGGCCAGCGGTAGCGGGTCCGCAGCGCACAACTCACCGCAGGGTTCCCGGCGAAACCCCTTTCCCGATGCGACGAAACACGCCTGAAACAGATGGCCGGTTAAGTGGTTGTCAAAATAAATACAGGGACGGCCACCATGCAATTCCTCCTCGACCTGATCTACGAATATTCATGCTGCCAGAATCTCGTCGCCCACCCGCTGCGGGAGGACGTGCTATGATCGAACTGATCTCTGCCCTGCTCGCCCTTTGCAGCATCGGCGTCTTCGCGGCGCATGCGCTGGACGCCTACCGCACCACACACTTCTGACAGACATCGTTGCCGAGTTCGCTCCACCTCTCCCGAAGGAGAGGTGGAGCCTCGTAGCCGGCTCGAATCCATCCTCCCGGCGCTAGAATGGCCGCCGGTAAAAGTGCTCGGAATGCGTTGCAGCAGGAAACCGATTGGCGAGCGCAAGCGCGCCCCTTTCGTCGGTCTCGAGCGCAATCTTCTGCGCCAGCATCACGTCGCCGGGCACGAGGAAGCCTGACGGGACGAAGCACCATCCCATCGTCGCTCGGCCTTCATCGTCGACTTCGTGGACGTTGGCTGCGGTGCCGTAGTGAATGCGATAGGTCTTGCCGGTGTCGCAGCCGACGACGTCGAAATACCGGTGCTGTTCGAATTGCGCGCGTTGAGCGGACGAGAGCCATTCGGCGAGCAGCCGGCGGCCCCGGGCATCCGGCGTGTTCTCGCCGAAGAAGCGCCGATAGAGTTCGCGCAGCGCATGCAGACGCGCACGCGCCGGGCCGCGGAGCCAAACTGCCGCGATCATGATCAGCTCAGATCAACCGCCGACCAGGCGCGGATAGAACAGCGTTTCCTCCGCGGTCGGATCGAACGATCTGATACGAGTGACCTCGCCGGGTCCGGTTCGAAGCGCGGCGGTGAAGCCGGCTCCGGTCAGCTCCCGAAAGCGCCGTTCGGCTCGCGCCAGCGCTTCGGCATTGCCAGGATCAAACTCGTGGCGTGTATCGCCGGTCTGGTCCATCACAATCTGGGTTGCCATGTTGAGTCTCCTCATGCCCACCCCTGAACCTGATCAAAGCAAACGTCGTGCCGTCAGTTCCCGATGGCAACAACTTTCTCGCGCCGGCGCATCACGCCTTGCTGAACGACTTAGCGCGAGGCTGCCGCCCCTCCTCCTTCGTCGATCTGTCGACCCATGAGCGCAATCGCCTTCTGATAGACCCCGGCCGCATTCCAGGCCTCGATAGCGGCGAAATTCGGCTCGCCCGGCTGGTAACCGGCTCCTGCGCGCCAACCATGGGCTTTGAGGAAATTCGCCGTCGAATTCAGCGCGTTGGCAGCCACGTCGAGATTGCCGGTGCCATAGGCCAGGATGTTCTTGGGCATGAACTGGGTCTGGCCGACCTCGCCATGCATGGAGCCGCGGGTCGAACCCGACAGCGTGCCGCGGTCGATCAGCTTCAAGGCGGCATAGAGCTGGTCGGTGAAGAATTCGGGACGGCGGCAGTCATAGGCAAGGGTCGCGATCGACGACAGCATGTTTTGGTTGCCGCGCTGGCTGCCGAAGCCGGTCTCCATGCCCCAGATCGCGATCAGCGGCCCCGGCGGCACCCCGTAACGCTGCTGGATCGAGGCGAACAAGGCGGCCTGCGACTGCTTGAGCTGCCGTCCCTTGGCGACGATGGTGGTGGCGCCGCGCTTGGCAAGGAACTGGTCGAGTGTCAGCGAAAAGCTGCGCTGGCCGCGATCGGCTGCGATGGTTGCGCTGGCATAATTGGCCTGCATCAGGGCCGACAGCGCGGTCGGGCCGATGCCCTTGCCCTGCGCCTCCGCACCGAATTCGCGCTTCCAGGCCTCGAAGCCGGCGGGCGAGCTGCCGCATTGCGCGGCCTCGGCGGCGGGCGCCAGGCAACCAAGCAGCGCCATCGCGCCAAAAACCGCCCCCGCAACGGCCCTGCCCCTGATCATACCCACTGTCTCCCGTCCTGACCAATCCGGGCGCGATCTTACCCGCTCGAAAGCGCCGACTCCATGGCGCGATCATAGGACAATTCGAGGCCTTCCAGGTTGCCCTCCTTCCGCCACGTGTCGAGCAGCCGCAGGAACGCCACCGGCCCGCGCCAATATTGGCTGTTTCTTGCCGCGATCGGATCGAGCACGCCTTCATTGTTGTAATAGCCGGGCGTGCATTCGGCGAGATAGGTCTGGCGGCCGAGCGCGGCCTTGACGACCTCGTCGACCCAGGCCCTTTCGGCCGCGAGCGTCGGCTCCAGCGTTCGCGCTTTGCGCTTGCGCGCTTCCGCGATCACATAGGCAATGTGCTGCGACTGCTCGTCGATGATGTGCGGAAAATTGGCGCTCTGGCCGGCCTGCACGGTGACGATCAGGAAGCAGTTCGGGAAACCGCGGCTGTAGAAGCCGTGCAGCGTCTTGACGCCGTCGCGCCAGCGCTCGGACAGGCTCCTGCCGTCGCGGCCATAGACCTCAAAGCCCATGCGGCGGGCGTAATCGGTGCCGACCTCGAAGCCGCTGGCATAGATCAGGCAATCGAGCTCATAGGCCTTGCCGTCGACCACGACCGCATTCTCGGTCATGCGCTCGACGCCCTGCCCTTTGCTGTCGACGAGATACACGTTGGGACGATTGAACGTGTCGAGATATTCGTCGTGGAAGCACGGCCGCTTGCAGAACGCCTTGTACCAGGGCTTGAGCGCCGCCGCGGCCGCCTCGTCCTTAACGATCGCATCGACGCGGGCGCGGATCTCCTCCATCTTGCGGTAGTCGGCCTGCTCGATCACCCTGAGCGCCTCTTCCAGCGAGGTCATCGGCTGCGGCTGGCGACGCGGCGCCAGCAGTATCTCGCCGAGCAGACCGGTCCATCCGTCCTGCACCAGATCCCGTTCGAACGGCTCGCCCGAGATCACGGCGGTGAAATTGTCCATGCGCTCGCGCTGCCAGCCGGACTTGAGGCTTTGCGCCCAGGCTTGATCCGTCGGTCGATCGTCGCGCACGCCGATCGCGGACGGTGTGCGCTGGAAGACGTAAAGCGCCTTTGCCGAACGGCCGAGGTGCGGCACGCATTGCACGGCGGTCGCGCCGGTGCCGATGATGCCGACGCGCTTGTCGGCAAGGCCGGTGAGGCCGCCCTCAGCAGTGCCGCCGGTGTAGTCATAATCCCAGCGGCTGGTGTGAAAGCTGTGGCCTTTGAACGTCTCGATGCCGGGAATGCCCGGCAGCTTCGGCCGGCTCAGCGGTCCGCCGGCGAGAATGACGAAGCGCGCGCGAATGCGATCGCCGCGATCGGTCTCGACCAGCCAGCGTGCCTCCTGCTCCTGCCACTCCATCCGTGAGATGATGGTCTGAAACAGCGCACGCGCGTAGAGATCGAAGTGCCGACCGATGCGGCGGGAGTGCTCGTAGATTTCCGGAGCCCGCGCGTATTTGCGCACCGGCATGTAGCCGGTCGCTTCCAACAGCGGCAGATAGATGTAGCTCTCGGTGTCGCAGGCGGCTCCAGGATAACGATTCCAGTACCAGGTGCCGCCGAAATCGGCGGCCTTTTCCACGATCCGGAAATCGTCGATGCCGGCCGCGCGCAGGCGCGCGCCGCACAAGAGGCCGCCGAAGCCGCCACCGACAATGAGCACTTCGGTCTCTTCACTGACAGCTGCGCGTGTGAAGCCGGGATCGGCCCAGGGATCGTCGAGATAGCGAGCGAAATCGCCTGATACCTCGACATACTGTGCCTTGCCTTCGCTGCGCAAACGGCGGTCGCGCTCGTCGCGATAGCGCGCACGAAGGGCGGAGATATCAACCGTAGATTCGCCCGCTGCGCGGGTCTTGTGTTTTTCCGCTGACATTCGTCTCCTCCACGGCACACACCGCTGCGCCGGCCGTTCGCATGAAGTTAGCCCTGAAAAAGTGCGGCATGCAATCACGCGGCTTCTTTTTTGCGTGAACGTCGCGGGCCGTTCCGTTAACCTCGCGCGCAATCACAAGCGTACGCCATGCAACGACGTGGCGTCTGGAGGAGACCATGCAGGGATTGATGATGGACATGCCGCTCCTGATCAGCGGCCTGATCCAGTACGCCGCCGACTACCACGGCGAGGCCGAGATCGTCGCGCGCGAGATCGAGGGCGATATCCATCGCTACACCTATGCTGATGCCCATCCGCGCATCAAGCGCATGGCGCTCGCCTTGAAGCGGCTCGGCATGAGATCCGGCGATCGCGTCGGCACGCTGGCCTGGAATACCCACCGCCATTTCGAGATGTTCTATGCCGCGCCGGGCATGGGCTATGTGCTGCACACCGTCAACCCGCGGCTGTTTCCCGAGCAGCTCGTCTACATCATCAATCATGCCGAAGACCGCTTGCTGTTCATCGACCGGGCCACGCTGCCGATCGTCGAGGCGATCGCGCCGCAACTATCGACGATCGAGGGCTACGTCGTGATGTCCTCGCGCGAGCGGATGCCGGAGACGAAGCTGGCGAACGTGCATTGCTACGAGGAGCTTCTGGACAAGGAGAACGAGGCCGGTTTCGCCTGGCCCGAGTTCGACGAAAAGTCCGCCTCCACCATCTGCTACACGTCGGGCACGACGGGCAATCCCAAGGGCGTGATCTATTCGCACCGCGCTGCGATCTTGCAGACCATGACCTGCTGCAATTTCGACTTCCTGCCGGGCCATGTCGAAGGCGTGCGCGAGGTGATGATGCCGATGGCGCCGCTGTTTCACGGCAACGGCTGGAACATGCCGTTCACCGCGCCCTATACCGGCTCCAAGCTGGTGCTGCCCGGCCGCAACTATGAGCCCGACAAGCTCTATGAGTTGCTCGAAGGCGAGAAGGTGACGCTGTCGGCGGGCGTGCCGAGCTTCTGGCTGATCCTGCTCGACTGGCTCGGGCGCACCGGCAACAAATTCTCGACGCTGCGCGCAACGCTGTCGTCGGGCTCGGCCCCGCCGCGCGCGATGGTCGAGAAGCTCAAGCGCGACTACAATATCGACTACATCCAGGCCTGGGGCATGACCGAAGCCTTGGGCTGCTCGATGCCGGGCTTGCGGCCCGGCTCGGAGCACCTCAGCGAGAACGAAAAATTCGACCGGCGCCAGGTGTCCGGCCGCGCCTGCTTTGGCACCGCCTTGCGCATCGTCGATGATGCCGGCAATGAATTGCCGCGTGACGGCAAGACCGTCGGCCATCTGCGTGCTCGCGGCCCGTGGGTCGCCTCCGGCTACATGAAGCTGGAGGAAGGCCTCGACCGCGACGGCTGGCTGATCACCGGCGACATGGCCGTGATCGACAGCCAAGGCCACGTCACGCTGACCGATCGCTCCAAGGACGTGATCAAGTCCGGCGGCGAATGGATCTCCTCGATCCAGCTCGAGGACGTCGCCTTGTCCCATCCCGATGTACTTCAGGCCGCCGTGGTCGCGATCTCGCACGACAAATGGCAGGAGCGCCCCCTGCTCCTCGTCGTCCGCAAGAAGGGCGCGACCGTCGACGGCAAGACTCTGCTCGACCACATGCGCCCGAAGATTGCGAGCTGGTGGCTGCCGGACGCAGTCGAATTCCTGGACGAATTTCCGATGACCGGGACCGGCAAGGTGCTCAAATCCGCGCTGCGCGAGAAGTTCAGAGAATACCGCGTTGCTTGAACCGCCGCGCTCGGAACAAATGCCGTCCACCGATCAAGGAGACGAAAAATGCTCTACCCGATGTCGCCAAAAGTCGTCGAGCTCAAGCGCAAGCTCGAGAGCTTCATGGACCGGCACATCTATCCGAACGAGGAACGCTTCTATCGCGAGGCGGAAGAGCTCGGACCGTGGAAGATCTATCCCGTCGTCGAGGAGCTGAAGCCGCTGGCACGCGCCGAGGGGCTCTGGAATCTGTTCCTGCCGGAGTCGAGCCGCGGTGCGGGCCTCACCAATCTCGAATACGCCCCGCTCTGCGAAGTGATGGGCCGATCGCACCTTGCGCCCGAAGTGTTCAACTGCTCGGCGCCCGACACCGGCAACATGGAGGTGCTGGAACGCTACGGCACCGAGAAGGACAAGGAGCGCTGGCTGAAGCCGCTACTCGCGGGCGAAATCCGCTCCTGCTTCGCCATGACCGAGCCGGCGGTCGCATCATCCGATGCGACCAACATCGAAAGCTCGATCGTGCGCGACGGCGACCATTACGTCATCAACGGGCGCAAATGGTATACGACCAACGCGACCGACCCGCGCTGCAAGATCTGCATCTTCATGGGCAAGACCGATCCTGACAATCCGGACCGGCACAAGCAGCAATCCATGATCCTGGTGCCGATGGACACATCAGGCATCGAGGTGAAGCGTCCCCTCCCCGTGTTCGGCTTCTACGGCGTGCCAGACCGCGCCTCCGAGGTGGTCTTCACCAATGTGCGGGTGCCGAAGGAAAATATGCTGCTCGGCGAAGGCCGCGGCTTCGAGATCGCGCAGGGCCGTCTCGGCCCCGGCCGCATCCATCACTGCATGCGGCTGATTGGGCTATCCGAACGCACGCTGGAAAAGATGTGCCGCCGCGTGCGCAGCCGCGTCGCCTTCGGCAAGCCGGTCTCGGAGCAGACCGTGACGCAGGAGCGCATCGCCGAAGCGCGCATCATGATCGAGCAGGCCCGCCTGCTGACGTTGAACGCGGCTTACGCGATGGACACTGTCGGCAACAAGGTGGCGAAGGCCGAGATCGCGATGATCAAGGTCGCCGTGCCCAACATGGCCTGCCAGATCATCGATTGGGCGATCCAGGCCCATGGCGGCGGCGGCACCTCGAACGATTTCGGGCTGACGCAAGCCTACGCCACCGCGCGCCTGCTGCGCCTCGCCGATGGACCGGACGAGGTGCACAGGAACCAGATCGCGCGGTTCGAGCTGAAGAAATACTCGAACGCCTAAGGAGGCGTTGGCTCATGGTGCTGGAGAATACGCATTGGGGATCGCAGTCTAATCGACGCTTGGCGGCTCCTGGGTGGATCCAGACACACGCGGCTTCGAAATTCCGTCGAGTATCGCTCCGAAGATTATGATCGGCAGATAGAATGCAAGCATGATCGTATTCCTCCTGCTGTGACAACCTTGACCTGCAGGTCAAGTTCCTCAAATTGACACTCGCCCGCGCCGGAACATTGTCGTCGTTTGCAATAGCTAGCGACCCGAACCGCAGCGAGTATCAGGAACGCATCGCATCAATCGCATGAGCGATCAGAACGACTGCGCTCGCGGCAATGAGAAACGCAAACAACCAACTCACGTCCGCCTCCAATCCCGGAAGTGAACGCGCTCATCCATGCACAGTCAAAAGCCATCGGCCTGGAACCGCTATTCAGCGGCTCGCTGATGCTTCGCAGCAACAAGTGCATCCGCTGTCGGCCCTATCGGCAGAATGCCAAAAGGAGCAACGTGCCGACGACGCAGGTTGCTAGGACTAAAAACCAAACGCCCATACAGCTTCCCCGACTCACATACGCCAGTCAGGATTAGCCCTACGATTTGGCATTGAAACGCTTGTTGCCGGTTTTTCCCCAGCCCAAACGCGATTCCCCTGCTTGCTGCCACCGCGCGATCACGCGAGTTAGTCCAATACCTCTACCGTCGCCGAGCGGCCGGCGACGAGCGCCATGTTATCGGGGACATGATCCAGCGCGATGCGCACGGGGACGCGCTGGGCGAGCCGCACCCAGCTGAAGCTCGGGTTGACGTTGGCAAGCAGGCTCGCGCCCTCGGCGCGGTCGCGGTCCTCGATGCCGGCGGCGATGCTCTCGACGTGGCCGGTGAGCGTGACCTTCTCGCCCATCAGGCGGATCTGCACCTTGTCGCCGACACGGATGCGCGCAAGCTTCGTCTCCTCGAAATAGCCTTCGACATGCAGCGTGTCGGTGTCGACCAGCGCCATCACGCCCCTGCCGGCCGTGACATAAGCGCCGGGGCGCAGGTCCATGTTGGTGATCACGCCGTTCACGGAGGCGCGGACCTCGCTGCGATCGAGATTGAGCTGGGCCACCGCACGATCGGCGACGGCCTGATCAAAGGCCGCCTTGGCCTGGAGTTGGGTGGCCAGAACCTGCTCCTGCTTCTGCTGCGACACCGCGTCGGTCGTCAGCGCGCTGTAGCGCTTCAGGTCGGCGTTGGCCTGATCGAGCGTTGCCTGATGACCGGCAACCGCGGCATCGGCCTGCCGCAAGGCCAGTGCAAAACGCTCGCGATCGATGCGGAACAGGACGTCACCGCGATGGACCTTCTGGTTGTCCTTGACCAGCACCTCGGTGACGAAGCCGGACACGTCGGGGGCGACCTGAACCACGTCGGCGCGCACGCGGCCATCGCGCGTCCACGGCGACTCCATGTAGTAGACCCAAAGCTCGCGGCCGACGGCGAGCGCCGCGATGACGACAATGATGGTCAGCGCGAGGCGGGCAAGCCAACCAAGATTCCCTTTCATGGCAGAAACTCCGAGAAATAGACGACGCCGCCGAGAAGGCAGACGAACAGCGCGAAATCGAATAGCGCGCGATGCCAGACCAGCCGGTAGAGATCGAAACGCTGCATGAGCCGGCGAAGCAGTGCGCTCAGCACATAGGCGACGATGATCCACAACAGCAGCGCGGGCACCTGCACACCGTAGATGTCGATCTGATATCTCATGCAGCAACACTCTTGCCTGAGCTTGGCCGATAGGCCGGCGCGTCCGGAAACAGGCCACGCCGGATGCCGACGAGGCCGATCAACGCATCTTCTCGCGCGCGGTCATTGGGGTCCTTGACGGCGCGCGCGAGCGCCCGATCGATGCTCGTCAGCAGCTCGAACGGCATGCCACCGCCCGCATATCTGCGGCAGGCAATGGCGAGCTGATCGAGCATGTCGTCGATGACATGGATGGTCGTTGCGGCGAGGCCATAGCGGGCGCGGCGCAAATCGATGATGTTGAGCCCGATGCGGAGCTGGACCAAGCTGTCGGCGTCGCGGCGATCGCTCTCGGAGAGGAAGGCGATACGCTGCACCAGCAGCCCGAGCCGGTGCAGCATGAGACCTGCAAACTCCGCGCGGTCGCGCTTGCCGCGGCGTTCGGCAGCGACCGCAAGCGTCTTCCAGCTCGATAGCACCAGGCGATTGGCGATCCACTCCGCGCCCACGCCGCGCGCGATCCTGGTTACGAGCTCGGCGATGACCACGCCGACGAAGAAGGCGGCGGCCGAATTGGCGTAGGACGCAAAATCTGCGTTGTAGGTCGACTGCAGCGCGAGCAGCGTCGCCGTATTGGCCGCGAGCGCCATGCCGGTTCCTGCCGTTGCCGGTCGTGCGATCAAAAGGCCGTAGAGCAGGAAGGTGGGCGCCAGCGCGATGACCAGGACCTCGATATGGGAGATCGCAGGCACCAGCGCGAATAGGTAGATCGCGACGACCACGATGGCGACCAGCGACCACAGGCCGAAGCTGCGGATGAAGCGTGCGGGTTCGTCCTGCGCGGCGAAGAACGAGCAGGCGACCGCCGCCATCATCGGCGCCGACGCGCCATCCGGCCAACCGGTCCCGATCCAGAACAGGCAGCAGATCAGGATGGCGATGGCCGCGCCAGCCGCCGACCACAGCGCAAGGCCGCGATCCCTGTGGCGTACGGGCGCAGCACCGGCCTCGGAATGGAACGCCACATCGACGGTCGAAATCTTGCGGCTTTCGGCGATCGCCTGGCTGAGCGCGCGGCAATCGCGCGAGAGATCGACAAGCTCGCGCAACCGCAACAACAGGCTCGTGGTGATGATCCGCTCCCAGGATGCGCTGCCGTCGAGCGTTGCCTGCCGCTCGGCGATCGTGGCGCGGATCTGGTCGGCGGGCTGCCGCGCGCTGACGTCGCTGACAATCCATTGTGCCAGATCATCGAGAAGTCGCTTCAGCTCGGGTTGCCGCCGCAAGGCCTCTTCGCTGAGCGCCGCCAGCCGGTCCTCGAGCGAGGCGATCACCGGCAGCAGCATCAGCATGCGCAGCCAGATCTCGCTGAGGCCGCTTACGGCGCTGCTGTCGGTCAACCGGTCATAGGCGAGATGGGTCGACAGCGTGTCGATCTCGACGATGTCGGTCGCAAGCTTGAGGCGCCTGGCGCGGCGCGTCTCACTCGTGCCCTCGCGCAGCAGCACGACCTGGCTGAGGCGGCGGGCATCCGCCAGCCAGGCATCGACGCGGCCGGCAACCGCGGGCGCGACGCTGCGTGGGAATATGATTGTGGAGACGAGGCTGGCGCAGACGATACCGAGGGAGATTTCCTCGAGCCTCGCCACCGCCGTATCGAAGATGTTCCCAGGCTCGGACACGGAGGGAAAGCTGATCAGCGCAACCGTGTATCCGGCCAGCATGAAGACATAGCTGCGCGGCGTGCCGTCGAGTAGCGACAGATACAGGCAGAGCCCGACCCAGAGCGCGATTGCGAGGCACAGGAGTTCGGGCGCATCGATCAGGTTGGGCACCAGCGCCACCGTCATCGTCGCGCCGACCAGCGTGCCCATCACGCGGAAGAACGCTTTCGAGCTCGTCGCGCCCGCCAGCGGTTGCGAGGTGATGTAGACAGTCGCCATCGCCCAATAAGGCCGCGGCAGGTCCATCGCGAGGGCAATGACGAGCGCCAGGATCGACGCGGCGAACGTCTTCAAAGCGAAAATGAGGTCCGCGTGGCGGACCAGGAACGGCTCTTCGGCGCGCATGACTATTTCGCCTCTGGAGCAGTCTTGGCGTCATGCAGGCGGCTGGCCCGCTGCTCGATGCGCTGGAGCGTTTCGAACGTTATCGCAAGTTCTTCAGCTCCGATATCCTTCAACAGGCTCGCCCGCACCCGGCGCAGCACCCGGTTGGTCTCCTCGACCTTGGCCTCACCCGCTTTCGTGAGATGTAGCGTTTTGGCACGCCGGTCAGTCGGATCCTCGCGGCGTTCCACGAGGCCCTCGGCCTGGAGCAGGTCGACCAGGCGGACGAGCGAAGGGCCCTCGATTCCCAATTCATCGGCGAGCACGCCCTGACGGACGTTTTCGCCCTGGCGCGACAGCACCAGCAGCGGGATCGCCGTCGCATAGGACAGGCCATGATCGGATAGCGCCTGGTCGGACTCGCGGCGCCATATACGGCCAAGGCGCGTGATGAGCCGGCCAATCTCGGCGTGGATATGAGCCTGCGAAGGAGCCATGCAAATTAGATAGGACACAAACTATTAGCTTGCAACTATATAGCTGGCATAGGTCGGACGATCACGAGAAAGCGAACGAGAAACAGCGCGATATGGGATCGGGTTCCGCGACGGAGGCACGGGCAGTGATTGCAGGCGAAAGCGCGCTGACGCTAGTCCCGACCTTCGTCGTCGTGGCCGTGGATGCCACCGGAATGGGGACCATCCTGCCGCTCCTACCGTTCTATTCGCAGCGGCTCGGCGCCACGCCGTTCCTGCTCGGCGCTCTGATCTCGGTCTATGCCGTCTGCCAGCTCATCGCCGGCCCCGTGGTCGGCATGCTCTCGGACCGCTATGGCCGGCGAAAGGTTCTGGTCGTGAGCCAGATCGGAACGCTCGTTGGCTTCGTTCTGCTCGCCGTGGCAAGCAATCTGACGATGGTGTTCCTGGCGCGCATCATCGACGGCCTGACGTCCGGCAACATCTCGGTCGCTCACGCCTATGCCGCCGAGCACAGCGGGCCCGCGACCCGCAAGCAGGCGCTTGGCATGACGAGCGGCGCGATCGGAACGGGACTCCTGGTCGGCCCTGCTCTGTCGAGCCTTCTTGTCCACTACGGGGAAACTGCGCCGGTGTGGGCCGCAGCCGCGCTCTCCTTGATCAGCATCCTGGCGACGATCGCACTGCTCCCGCCTGACCATCCGGCGTCCGAGCCGCTCTACCAGCACCGTGTGCCCCCGCCGACGCTGACCCGCTCGATGCTCGGCATGCGCTACGCATGGCGGCTGCTCGGTCTTCTCATCGTGTTCTTCTTCGTCAATTCGATGTTCCTGTCGCAGATCGGCCTGTTCCTGTCGGCACGCTTCTCCTGGGACGGGCATCCTTTCGGCGCGCGCGAACTCGGATGGATGTTCGCCTATGCCGGCTTCATCAACATGGCGGTCCAGAGCTTTCTGATCACGCGCGCGAACCTCATCGCTTCCGACCGCGGCATCGTCACCGCGGCGTTCGCCTGCATGGGACTGGGATTTGCCGGCCTTGCGGCCGGCAACAGCATCAGCCTGCTCGCGATCGAGCTGACGCTGATCATCGTCGGCACCATGTTCGCCCGCAGCACGCTGACGGCGGAGCTGTCGCGCAGCACCGCGATCAATCGCCAGGGCATGATCATGGGCCTCAATCAGTCCCTGATGTCGGGCGCAAACATCAGCGCCCCGCTCGTGAGCGGCGCGCTGATCGGCCATCGGCTCTTTATCGCCTGGGCGCTGGTGATGGCCGCGATCGCGGCGATCGGCGCGGCGCTGGCGGGGCAGCTGCTCGACACCCCGCGGACGCGCTAGCGCCCTCGCCTCAGTTCACCACATAGACATCAGGATCGGCGCTCGAGCTCGGCTTCTTGAAGGCGTTGCGCAAGGCCGGTGACATCGGGACGTTGTAGTTGAGGCCGTTCGGCGGGGTCGGCGATTGCAACCATTTCTTGTAGAGCACCTCGATCTCGGGGCGTGCATAGAGCTCCGCGGTCGCGCGATCGGCGAGCGCCTTGAACGGCGCATCCTCCCGCCGCAGCATGATCCCGTAAGGCTCCGGCTTCGAGAACGCCTCCTCGCTGATCATGTAGAGCTGGGGCTCCTTCGATCGCGCGATCGCGACCGCGAGCTGGACGTCATCGAGCGCATAGGCCTGGGCCCGGTCGGTCTCGAGCAACAAGAACGCCTCGGCCTGATCCTTGGCCGGCATCACATTGATGCCGAGATTGCGCTCGGTGTTGACCTTGGCGAGTTGCGTCAGGTTGACCGAGCCGGCCACCGCCGTGACGGCCTTGCCCTTGAGATCGTCGATGGTATTGATCTTGGCGGCCTTCTTCGCCGCGAATCGCGTCGCGCTGAGGAAGTGCGTGTTGGTGAAGGCGACCTGCTTCTGGCGATCGGCATTGTTGGTGGTCGCCGAGCAATGCAGATCGAGCGTGCCGTTGACCATCAGCGGAATCCGGTTCGACGACGTCACGGCGAGAGTGTCGATGGCGATGTCGGGCATGCCGAGCTGCTTCTTCACGGCGTCGACGATCCTGAGACAGATATCCATGGCAAAGCCGACCGGCTTCTGGTTGCCGTCGAGATAGCTGAACGGGACCGAGGCCTCCTGATAGCCCAGCGTGATCTTCTTCGTCTCCTTGATCTTCTGGAGCGTGCCCGACAGGTCTTCGGCTGATGCTGCGCCCGCAAGACATGTCAGGGTCAGGACAACAGTGGGTAGACGCATCGGGTGCTCCTCAAGACGCTTGCGCCTCCATGCCGGGCGCAATCACGAGCGTTGATAGCGCAGGCACACGCCAGCCGCCAGACGGGCTTGCGACTAGCAGCTATCGCGGCTTTCGATACGATGAGCGGCAGTTCGGCTCGGCAGAAAGCGAGCTTCGCCTCGGTCCCGAGACGGCCTTACGCGTCGATGCCGCGCTGGACCAGGATGCGCTCGGCGCTGTCGTTCCAGACATCCATCTTCGTGATCTTGCCGTTCCGCACCACGAAGCGGTCGACGTAGCGGTTGCCTTCGAAGGCGGTCCCGTCCTTCCATTCGCCATACAGCGTTCCGACGCTGTACACGATGGTCTCGCCATGCCCCGGACAGACGTCGAACCGGTCCATCTTCTTCTTGACCCAGCGGTAGCGTTTGGCGTTGAAGGTTGTAGGCCCCCGGGGATGGTCGAACTCGCGGCCACCCGTGAACGTGATGATCGTGCCCGGCGCGACATAGGCTGCCGCGGCATCGGGATCGGGAATCATCGATGCCGTGAGATAGGCTTTCACGATCTCGGCGTCCGACAACGATCCGGTCTCGGCTTCGGCGGTTACGGACATGGCGCATTCTCCTTGCTTTGGCGGATACTATCGCCGGCCTCTCGGAATGCATGCATATATTTTGAACATCTGCCCTGCTGCTCTAGGGCCGGACTCATAACGCGCGACACGGTCGGCAAGTAGCATCGATCCGATAGCGGCATCATGAGCAGCGGCAAGTCCATCTATGATGCGGCCCCAGACACCAGCTCACCGCCAACGGACGGAGCGGTTGTAGCATGTGGTATACGGACCAAACGTCTCCGGCAGATCCCGCCAAGGTGCCCCAGATCGCAGGACCCAAAAGATGCCATTGAGGACACGACGGTCGTTCACCCGAGGAACGCCGCGCGGCTTGTTCGACAGCATGGGCTTGATGGCGATCCATTCATGATCAGCGAGTTCGTAGCGCATGTTCGAGCCCCCAGTTTGGAAGCTTGAACACAGGGTCTGGCCAGACGCAACGCTTCCGGGCGGGCCTCCCTATTGGACGCATTCGTCGGCCTCGTCCAAAAGCCATGCAACGAATGCCTTCACCCGAGCATCACTTGCCAAGACCGCGGGCCAGCGCACGAGGTGTACCTTCGTCGACGGCATATCCCAGGTCTCAGGCAGCACGCGCACAAGGCGGCCGTCGATGAGCGCGTCGCGCGCGAGGAGTGATCGCGTTAGAACGACGCCGCTGCCTTGAAGTGCGGCACCGATCGCTGTCGCCATGTTGGCGTAACGTAGTCCAACCGGCGGCGGCGCGTTGAGGCCAAGTCGCGCGAACCACGTCGACCAGGACCACTCGGTTCCCGCGTTCGCGTCTTCGCCAGCCCCCTTATGGATCAGCGGCAGCGCGGCGATGCGCGTCGGGTCGTCGAGCGGCGCGGACGGCAATAGTCGCGCGTGGCAAACGGGGAAGACCTGCTCGCGGAACAACACGCGCTGCGTCGAGGTCTCGCGTGCCTCGCCCTCGAGGAGCCAATGGATCGTGATGTCGAGATCGAGGTGGATCGCTTGCGCCGTGCTCTCGACGATGATCAGTTCGATCGGCGTCGATGGGGCCTTGAACATCGGCAGGCGTGCGACGAGCCAATAGTCTGCAAGCGCCGCGCTGACGCCGACGCGCAGTGGGCCACTGCTGGCCGCAGCGCGGCATCGCGCGCGTAGCTCTCCGAGGCCGGTGAGGAGTTCCGCGAGGCCGGATGCAAGCGCTTCACCCGCGGGCGTCGGCCGCATGCCGCCCGAAGTCCGCGTCAGCAGTGGCAAACCCATAAAGTCTTCCAGCCGGCGCAACCGGTGGCTCACTGCGCTCTGCGTCACGCCGAGGTCGCTTGCTGCGGCGGTGACGCTGCCGAGACGGTGCACGGCTTCGAAGGCAATCAGGGCATCGAATGGAGGTTGGGCGGTCATGCCGGCATTATGAAGGAGATTCATGCTGAGTTGAACACTCGGCATACGCCACGAGCGCAAACCGATGATAACTAGCGGGCATCGCAGCGCTTCTTCTGCGCGGCACTTTCCCAGTTCGGCAGAGGATTTGTGAAGACGGCACCCTCCCTATGCGCTCGTGATCTTTCCGTTGCCCTGACACTCGGCCTCGGTGCGTTCTTCACGAATCTCGACGTCACTGCCGTCGTCGTCGCGCTGCCTGCGATGGAGCATACCCTCGACTTCGGCATGGCGGCGACGGCATGGGTGATCGATGCGTATTCGCTCGCTTTCACGGGCATGCTGCTGGCAGCTGGGGCAATCGCCGATCGCTTCGGTCGCCGCCGCGCTTTGCTGACCGGCAATGTGATCTTCCTTGTCGCTTCCCTGGCCTGCGGCCTTGCCTGGGACGGTCCGTCGTTGTGGCTCGCCCGTGGTCTGCAAGGCGTTGGCGCAGCGTTCGTCGTCACAGGCGCCTTGGCGCTCGTCGCCAGCGCGTTCCCGGATGCCGCCGTCAGAGCGCGTGTGTTCGCCTTGATGGGCGTCGTCTCCGGTGTTGGGATGGCCGTGGGGCCGACGCTTGGTGGCGTGATCACGGCTTGGACCGGGTGGCGCTGGATCTTCTTCATCAACGTGCCGTTCTGCGTGGCTCTGACCATTGCGGTGCCGCGGTTCGTCGCCGAGAGCCAAGCCGCGGAGAAGCGCTCGCTCGATATTGTCGGCGTCGCCCTGTTGACGATGGCACTCGCGCTACTGATTGACGCGACGTTGCGCGTACGTGCCGACATGATCGGTGCCGCGAGCCTCGGCGGCGCGGCGCTTCTGCTGTTGGCAGGCTTCGCCCTTCAACAGCGTCGGCGCGCTGTGCCGCTCCTCGACCCGACCGTGTTCGGGACACCCGCGATGATCGGTGTCGGCCTGCTGCTGATTGCGGTCTCCGTCAGCTACTGGTCCATCCTTGTCTATCTGCCGCCAGCGATGCAGAGCGCATTCGGGTGGCACACCAATCGTACTGGCTTCGCGCTGCTCGCTGCAACGGCGCCGATGCTAATCGTGCCGCCAATTGGCGGCCACCTCGTAATGCGCATCGGTTGGCGCTGGCACTTCGCGCATTCTCTCGCGATACTCGCGGTCGGTAATCTCCTTTTACTTGCATCCCTCTGGCGTACAGATACGGCCGAGACCCTCGGCCTTATGCTCGCGGGCATGGCAGCGATCGGCAGCGGCGCGGCGCTCTCCCACCCGCAACTTTCGGGTGCCCTGCTTGCGCTCGCCCCGCCAGACCGTTCCGGCATGGCCTCTGCCATGACGATCGTGGCGCGGCAGGGTGGCTTCGCGCTTGGGATCGCTGCGCTGGCCGTAGTTGGTGGCGGGCAAGCCTTCGAGGCCATTTTTGCTACCGCGGCGTCAACAGCAGTCTTGGGCGTTCTTGCAGCAATTTTCCTGCTTCCCGCCGATCGGTGAGCGCATGAAATATGCGTCTGGTTTGACCCGCGACCGTCGGCGATCGGGCTGCCGCGCTCGTAGACGCCAGAGATGACATGCTTTCCGGCTCAATGTCCCGAACTTATGCGTCGCTCTTGTATCCGATGCGTTTGCGGATCGGTAGCTTCTTGCACTATATTGACCGTTGGCTGCCTTGATCTGCGCTGCCGCACGTACTTGGTGGCTATTGGAACAAAGCGGACCTAGTCACCAATTACGTGACGCCGCTGGGTTTTATAGGGTACACGGCCTAGGACCCTCCGAGTCCCGCGTCGCGATTGACTGCGGCATTCTCCCGCCGCAAAAGTCGCTGCCATGAGCACGCAGACCGCCCTCGACCTGATCCTTCGCCGCGCGTTGTTGCGATCATCCGCCGCACCCGTCGATATCGGCGTGAAGGATGGCCGCATCGCCGCGATCGAACCGCGGCTCGTCTGCGACGCGGTCGAGCTTGATCTCGGCGGCCGCCTGGCTTTGCCCGGCTTCGTCGATAGCCATATCCATCTGGACAAGGCCTGCCTGCTCGGCCGCTGTGGGCACAATCACGGCAGCGTTTCGGACGCCATCCGCGCCGTTGCCGGGATGAAGCTCGATTTCACGGTCGAGGACATCTATGCCCGCGGTGCCCGGGTGCTCGAACGTGCGATCGTGCACGGAACGACGCGCATGCGCACCCATGTCGAGATCGATCCGCGCATCGCCTTGCGCGGCTTCGAGGCGGTCAAGGCGCTGAAGCGCGATTATGCCTGGGCGATCGACCTATCGCTCTGCGTCTTCCCGCAGGAAGGCCTGACCAACGATCCCGGAGCTGAGGAGTTGCTGATCCAGGCGCTTCGCGACGGCGGCGAGGTCATCGGCGGCTGCCCCTATACGGACACCGACCCGACCGCCCATCTCGAACGCATCTTCGATCTCGCGCAAGAATTCGACGTCGACGTCGACCTCCATCTCGACTTCGATCTCGACCCATCCTGGTGGCACCTCGATGAGGTCTGCCGCCAGACCGAGCGGCGCAGCTATGGGGGGCGTGTAGCGATCGGTCACGCCACCAAGCTTTCGGCACTACCGCCGGAGCGAATGAAGGCTGCCACCGCGCAGCTGGCGACGTCAGGCGTTGCCGTCACCGTGCTGCCCGCGACCGATCTCTATCTGATGGGGCGCGAGGCCACCCACAACGCGCCGCGGGGACTGACGCTCGCCCACAAGCTCGCAGGCGACGGCGTGTTGTGCTCGGTCGCCACCAACAATGTGCTCAATCCGTTCACGCCGTTCGGCGACGCCTCGCTGCTGCGGATGGCGAACTTCTATGCCAACGTCGCGCACGCCTCCGTGAGCGATTTCGACACCTGCCTCGATCTCGTGACCGAGCTGCCAGCACGGCTGATGAACCTTGGCGATTACGGCATCAAGATCGGCAACCCCGCCGATCTCGTCGTGCTCGATACGCGAGACAGCCGCTTCGCCATCGCGGAGCTGCCTGACGTGGTGATGGGCTTCAAGGCGGGCCGACAGACATTTGAGCGGCAGCGGCCGAATCTGTTCCGCCCGCGGAGCTGACGTCGCGACGCCGCAGGGTCGCACCATTCACCGGCAAGGCCGGCCCGCCGCTTCCAGCGGTAAGATTGTCGGGATACATGCCCGGCTATTGACGGCTTCCGTTCAATTATACCGCCGATCCAGCCCTATCCGAGTCCAGTAGAATCCCGGACCGTAGCCCCACGCGTTGCAAGGCCCACCGCGCTGACCATAACTAGGACTTTGCACTGATCATTTGCGTGCGATCGGGAAAGTATGGATATGTTCAGCGCATTCAGCAGCATCGACTATCATTCCATCCAGGCCAGAACGCCCACCGATCGCGCGGTGAAGCGGCTAGACGGCATCGGCCTTGTTCTATCGGATCTCGATATCTCGGGGATCCAGACGCAGGACGACGTCAGCCGTACGCTCTGGACGCTCGACGCCGCCAACAAATGCGTTCGCGCGGTGCTGGCCGAATTCCGCACGCAACCGGCCACGGAGCAGCTCGCCCGCAAAGCAAGAAATCTCATCGACTTGATCGAACGCGCCCGCGATCAGGTCGTGAGCTTCCAGACCGGCGATGCGGTCGTAGGCTGATTATTTTGTGCGATTGATCTTCGCGAGGATCCGGTCCGCCTCGGTGCGCCAGTTAGCGCTGCGAGCGAATTCCCTGGTGCCCTTGGTGCCGAACAGCCCGTCATCGGCGAGATCCGCCACCCAGGCCTGCCGCTCGGCCGTGCCCTGCGCCGACCAGGGCGTCAGGCCCGCCTCGCGCACGGTCTCGGCGACCTCGCGCACTTCCTCGGCGCGGCGGCGGCCGTGCTCGATCACGCGCTGGAAGAAATAGGCGCCCTGCTTCTCCCAGTCGATTCCGGGAAAAGTTTCCGCAAGCGACGCCAGCACGGCATCTTCCACGCCATAGGCGCGCGCCGTGGTGAAACTTTCGATGACCATGGCTTCCAGGCCCTTGATCATGATGCTGCGGCACATCTTCACCGCCGAGGACACACCGAGCTTGTCGCTGGCGACCTTCGCGGCAAAGCCGATCGCGTTCAGAAGCGGCTCGAGCTCTCTCGCACCGGGACCGCCGAGCAGTAGCGGCACCTTGATGCGGTACGGCGGCACCGAGGTCATCACCGCGCCCTCGACATAGCGGCCGGCAGCTGCATCGATCAGCGCAGCAGCGCGCTGCTTGGCGCCCGGTGAGGCCGAATTGAAATCCAGGAACCAGGTGCCCTGGTTGATCGCGGCCGCGCAGGCTTGTGCCACCGGAACAGCCTGGCTTGCCGTGACTGCGGACACGATGAAATCCGACTTCGCGGTCAGCTCGGCATGAGAGCCTGCAAGCACCACACCGAATTTCGCCGCATGCGCCTGCAGCGAAGCGCCCTGCTCGCCTCCGAGCTTGATGTCGTAGGCGGCGACCCTGATGTCCTGCTGGCGCAAATCCTCGGCCAAGATCCTGCCGACCTCGCCATAGCCGACCAGCCCGATCTGCCATCGCCTCGGATCCGCCATCAGTTCAATCCCCATGTCGTTTCATCGAAGAGCTCCTCGACCGCGTAGCGGCGCGGGATCAGCGCCTGCTGGAACGCGTAGTCGACGATCAGCTCCAGCGGCTTCCTGTTCGCTTCGATGCCAAACGGAATGAGGTCCGGCGAGGCCGCGGCGCCCATCTGTTCCTTGTTTCGCTTGAGCAGATCATAGACGCCTGCGACCACGTCGGGGCGTGATTTGGCGAGCTGCTCGGTCACGACCACGAGATGATTAACCGGCACGACGCCGCGCCGGGCGTACCATTTGGCGGCTTCCGCGGCGGGATCAGGGAATAGCGGCTTCAGCTTGGGATTATCAGAGGTCTCGCCGAGGACGGCATCGAGCTCGCCGTCGAGCAGCATCTGGAGGACCTTCTTGTCCTTCGGCGCGCGCTCGGTGGTGTCGACATATTCGGCAACGTGCGGATCCTCGAACGTCACCCAGCGGATATTGTCGAGATTGACGCCGTAGTCGTTGGCGAGGATGCCCCTGATCCAGGCGCCGGTCGTGGTCGTGAAGGAGCGGATGCCGACGCGCTTGCCTTCGAGGTCGGATGGGCCGAGCGTTCCGCGTGCGGGATTGTAGAGCGCATAGGCATGCTGGAAGCGGCCGAGCATAGTCGCAGGCAGCAGCACCAACGGCTTGCCGTGCGCCTTCGCCATCAGATAGGTGACGATTGCCATCTCGCAGACGTCGAACGCCTGCTCGCGCACCATCGGCTTGAAGGCCGTGTTGGTCGGCGCGTATTCGATGAAGTCGAGGTCGAAAAGGTCGGAGCGGAATTCGCCGCTCTTCACCGCCTGGACATGGGGGTGACTGCCGAGCACGGCCTTCAGCTTGAGACGATCCATCCGCCCGCTCCCGCCGTTGCCTCAGACGTCCTCGGGATTGTCGACATAGACGAGCCCGGCTTTCGCCAGCGCCTCGCGCATGCCGTACATGTCGAGACCGAGCTCGCCCGAAGCCAGGCGCTTACGCTTGCCGCCTTCATCCGCATTGCGCTTCTTCGCCTTCTCGGCGACTTCGGCCGCGTACCGCTTCGGCACCACGACGACGCCGTCGTCGTCGGCCACGATGATGTCGCCGGGGTCGACATTGACGCCGGCGCAGACCACGGGGACATTGACCGAGCCGAGCGTGGCCTTCACCGTGCCCTTGGCCGAGACCGCGCGCGACCACACCGGAAATTTCATCTCGTGCAGCGCTTTGACGTCGCGACAACCGGCATCGATGATCAATCCCTGCACGCCGCGAGCCTGGAGCGAAGTCGCGAGCAGCTCGCCGAACATTCCGTCAGTATTGTCGGTGGTGCAGCCGACGACGAGGATATCGCCCTTCTTGCACTGCTCGACCGCGACATGGATCATCCAATTGTCACCGGGCTGCGCGAGCACGGTGACCGCGGGGCCGGCAATCGCCGCGCCCGGCCAGACCGGCCGCAAATATGGCTTCATCAGCCCAATGCGGCCATAGGCCTCGTGCACGGTCGAGACGCCGTACTCCGCCATTCCGGCGGGATCGGCACGCTTGATGTTGCGAACGACGACCGGCTTCATGCGAGTTCCTCCGCAACGGTCGGAAACAGACGTTGATAGGCCTCGCCATAGGTCATGGGCACGCCGGTGTTGCGGCTGCCCTGGATGCCGCGGTTGAGCGCGACGCGCTCGTAATAGCCCCACAGATGCTTCTGCGCGGCCAGGATCTGGAACGCCTCGTACTTCTCCTTCCAGACCTCGTCGATCTTGAGGAGCAGGTCCGGCTTGTAATTGCACTGCTCCGGCTGGTGCGGCTCGAACAGGAACACCGGCGGCGCCGAATATTTGTACTGCGCACCGGGCTTGTGGCCCATCGCCTGCGCGACCACGCGGGTCTCCTGCGCGAAATGCGCGGCATTCGGATGGTCGAAATTATAGGGGTCTTCCAGTGCGTGGGTCAGCACGAAGCTCGGATTGAGCTCGCGGTAAATGTCGACCATGCGGTCGAAATGCGCCTCGGTGAGTTTCAACGGATAGTCGCCGCAATCGAAGAACTCGATCTCGGCACCTAACAGCTTTGCGGCCCGCTCCGCCTCGTCCTTGCGACCGGCCTTGACCGATTCCAGCGTCGCCCCCTTCTCCTTCCAGGCGAACTGGCTCTCGCCGCGCTCGCCGAAGGACATGCACACGATCTTCATGCGATAGCCTTTCTTCGCATGCAGGGCGATGGCGCCGCCGGCGCGCCAGACGAAATCGCCGGGATGGGCGGTGATCACGAGACCGGTTTTCATGGGACAAACTCCCCTCTTTCGTTCGTACGCATCATAGGCCGCCTGCCTCAGGCAGGAAGCCGGTTCATCACGCCACGGCGGCCGCTTGTTCCTCGCGGTCGAGCACACGCCGGAGACGCTCGCTGTCGAGCGCGCCTTCCCATTTGGCAATAGCGATCGTCGCAACCGCGTTCCCGATCAGATTGGTCGGCGTCAACCCCTGCGACATCAGGCGATGAATGCCGAGCACCAGCGCAACGCTCGTCACCGGAATGGTGCCGGTGGCCGATAGCGTCGCCGCCAGCACGACGAAGGCCGCGCCGGCAATTCCCGCCGCACCCTTGGAGGTCACGAGCAGGATCAGCAGCAGCTCGATCTGCTCGGCAAGGCCGAACGGCGTGTTGGTTGCCTGCGCCAGGAAAACCGAGGCCGCGGCGAGGTAGAGACAGGTACCGTCGAGATTGAAGGAATAGCCGGTCGGGATCACGAGCCCCACGACGCTCTTCTCGCAGCCGGCCCTTTCCAGCTTCGTCAGCATCCGCGGCAACACCGTCTCGGACGATGTGGTGGCGATGCAGATCAGCAGCTCTTCCCAGATGTAGCGGATCAGCTTGAGCAGCGAGAAGCCGCAGAGACGCGCGACGGGGCCCAGCGCCACGATGATAAAGACTACGCAGGTGAGATAGAAGCCACCCAGCAGCTTGCCGAGCGAGGCCAGCGAGCCCACGCCGAACTTGCCGACCGTAAACGCGATGGCGCCGAACGCGCCGATCGGCGCCGCCCACATCACGAAGCCGACGACGGCGAACACCATCTTGGCGGCAATGTCGATCAGATGCACCAGCGGCGCGGCACGCTCGCCGAGCTGTACCAGCGCGAAACCGCACAGTACGGAGATAAACAGCACCTGGAGGATATTGCCCTCGGCAAAGGCGCCGACGAACGTCGCGGGCACGATGTTCATCAGGAACGGCACGAAGCCGATCGCACCGGTCTGCTTGACGTAAGGCTCGATCGCGCTGGCATTGATGCTGGCGGGATCGATGTTCATGCCGACGCCGGGCTTGAGCAGGTTCACCGCGACGAGGCCGATGATCAGCGCGATCGTCGTCATGATCTCGAAATAGACGATCGCCTTTACTGCGACACGTCCGACGCGCGCCATGTCGGCCATATGCGCGATGCCATGCACGACGGTGCAGAAGATGATCGGCGCGATCAGCATCCGGATCGCCTTGATGAAGGCATCGCCCAGCGGCTGCATCTTGGCGCCCGCCTCGGGGCTGGCGATCCCAAGCGCGATGCCGGCTGCCATGGCGATGAGCACCTGGATCCAGAGCTCCTTCCACCAGGCGCGGCCGCGCGGCTTGTCGATCGCGAGCGCCGTCATTGGTCGAACCCGAACAGGCGCGCGGGATTGTCGACCAGGATCTTCTGCTGAAACTCCGGCTCGGGCGCGAACAGCGGGATCAGATCGACGAGATCGCCGTCATTCGGCATCACCTTGACATTGGGATGCGGCCAGTCCGTGCCCCAGATGACGCGGTCGGGCGCGGTCTCGACGATCTCACGCGCGAACGGCACCGCATCCGTGAACGGCGGACCGGCCGAGGACACACGCTCCGAGCCGCAGATCTTGACCCAGCATTTCTCGTCGCGCTGCATCAGCTCGATCAAAATCCTGAACGGAAGCTGGTCGAGCCCATCGGAGGCCTTCACTCGTCCCATGTGGTCGATGGTGTAGCTCAGCGGCAGCCTTGTCAGCATGTCGGCATATTCAGGCAGATCGATTGCATCGAAATGCAGATCGATATGCCAGCCGAGCGGTGCGACCATGGCGATGATGCGGTCGAACACGCCCTTATCTGGGACGCCGCCGAGGTGGCGGACGAAATTGAAACGGCAGCCGCGGAAGCCGCCGTCATGCAGATCGCGCAGGCCCCGCTCGGTGATGGTGTCGTCGATGTTTGCGACGGCCCGATAGGCGCCGTTGCTTTGCGCGATAGCATCGAGCGCCACCGTATTGTCCGTTCCGTGCACGCTGGCATTGACGATGACGGCGCGCTCGACGCCGAGCTTGGCATGCAGCGCGCGGAAATCCTCCAGCGGCGCATCCGGCGGCGTGTAGGAACGGTCAGGCGCGTACGGGTATTTCGCGCCGGGACCGAAGATGTGGCAATGCGCGTCACACGAAAGCTTCGGCAGCCTGAATTTCGGCGTGCGCGTGTTCGGGTCGGGCGGCGGAATGGTCGGCTTGTACATCATCGTCTCAGGTGAACTTGAACAGGCGCGCGGGATTGTCGACCAGCAGCTTCTGCTGGAGCTTTGCGTTGGCCGCGTAGAGCGGGATCAGGTCGACGATCTCGCCGTCATTCGGCATGACCTTGACATTGGGATGCGGCCAATCGGTGCCCCACAGCACGCGATCGGGCGCATTGTCGATCAGCGCTTTGGCGAATGGCACGGCGTCGTGGAACGGCTTGCCGGCCGACGACGCACGTTCGAGGCCGGTGATCTTGACCCAGCACTTCTCGTCCTTCCTCTGGAGGTCGAGCAAGGCCGTGAAGCCCGGATCGTCGAGGCCATTCCCCGCCTGCACCGTGCCCATATGATCGATCACGTAACGCGTCGGCAGCGCCGAGAGGATGGGCGCGAATTCGGCGATCGTACCCGGCTCGAAATAGACGTCGATATGCCAGCCGAGCTCGGCGACCCGATGCACGATGCGCTGGAATTTTCCCATGTCGCCGACGCCGCCGAGGCGCTTGAGGAAGGCGAAGCGGCAACCGCAGATGCCGGCCTTGTCGAGCGCCGCCAGTTCCTTCTCGGTCATCTCGTCATTGACGTTGGCGATGCCCTTATAGGCGCCCTCGCTCTGGGCGATGGCATCGGTGACGACGCGATTGTCGGTGCCGTGAACGGTGGCATTGACGATGACGCAGCGCTCGACGCCGATCTTCTCGTGCACGCTGCGGAATGCCTCCAGCGGCGCATCGGCCGTGTTGTAGGGGCGCTTCTCGGAGAACGGATAGCGAGACGCCGGACCGAAAATGTGGGTATGGCTGTCACAGGATTTTGCCGGCAGCTTGAACGATGGCGTTTTCGGACTTGGATCCGGCGGCTCAATGGTCGGAATCGATCTCTGCTCGCCGCCTTGCGCGCGCGCTTCGCTCGCGAGCGCTGCGCCGGCCAGTCCGGTCAAGAGATGCAAGCACTCCCGCCTGTTCATATCCTCAACACCCCATCACATGGTCCGTTTGCGAGCGGAAGCGCGAGGCGCCTCCGCTCGGGCGGCGTCTTTCAAGTCTTGCTGCTGACGACCGGCCGCCGCCGCGCCGGCGCGGCTTGATCCAGCGCGGGTGCCTGGAACGCGGCAACGGTGGCCTGCACCAGTTGCTCGATGGCATTGGCGGCGTCGCCGCCGTCGGCCTCACCGCGCGACAGGCGCGAGACGCGCTCGGGCGTCACCAGCGAATAATAAAGTGCGCCGAGCAGGAAGTGGCTGCGCCAGACGATGTCGGTGCGCGGGATATGCGGCAAGCTTTCGTGGATCGCGTCGATGAAGGCGTGGCTGGTGTCGTCAAAAGTCTGCGCGATGATCTTTCGCGCGACCTCATTGCCTTCGGCCGACATCACGGCGCGCAGGCGCGTGAAGCGTGCCCCGCCGCCGGCGAGATCGCTGCCCGAGGTGAAGGCCGGCACCACATAAGCGCGCACGATCGCCTCCAGCCGATCCTGGAGATCGCGCACGCGCTTGGCGGCCGCGAGCAGCTCGGATCGGCGCAAATTCATCGGCCCGCAATGGCGCCGGTAGATCTCCAGCAGCAGGCCGTCCTTGGTCTTGAAATGATAGGTCACGCTGCCGGGATTGGCCCCGGCAGCCTGCGCGATGTCGCGTACCGAGACGGCATTGAAGCCGTTGGTGGCGAACAGCTCCTCGGCCGCGGCGAGGATCGCCTCGCGCATGTTCGGCTTGCGGATCGTTTCCTTGCTGGTGGACTTGCGTACCATGTGATTTGTACTATCGTACAAAAGATCAGGTCTCGTCAACAAAAACCACGGGCGGCGTCCGCAATGGCCTGAAGTCCGCCGGCAGGCGCGCGAATGTCCTCAAGGAGTGCTGGGAAATGCTGGGTTTGAACAAGAAGATCGGCGCTATGATGCTGGGTGCCGGTCTGCTGCTGGCGGGCGGCGCCGCGCAGGCCGCCGAAAGTTACCCGAACAAGCCGGTCCACATTCTGGTCCCCTACGCCGCCGGCGGCGCGGTCGACGTGCTCGCACGCACGCTGGGTCAGGCGCTGGCCAAGACCTGGGGCCGGCAGCCGGTGATCGACAACCGCCCCGGCGCCGGCGGCATCGTTGCCTCGCAAGCGCTGACGCAGGCCGCACCCGACGGCTACACGCTGATCCTGGTCGCGAGTGGCCATCCGCTCAACCAGTTCATCTATCCGAGCGTGCCCTACGACACCTTCAAGGATTTCACTGGGATCACCGAGGTCGCCTCCTCGCCGCTCGCGATCGTCGTGGCCAAGGATAGCCCGTACAAGACGCTTGGCGATCTCCTGGCTGCGGCGAAGAAGGAGCCGGACAAGCTCTCCTACGGCATGTCCGGCAACGGCACCTCGGCGCATCTCGCCGGCGAGCTGCTCAAATACATGTCGGGCAGCAAGATCGTGGCGATCCCCTACAAGGGCGGCGCTCCGGCGCTCACGGCGGTGATCGCCGGCGAAATTCCGCTCAGCATCAATCCGCTCGCGGAAGCGATCGGCCAGCTCGAAGGCGGCCCGGTGCGCGCACTCGCGGTGACCTCGGCCCAGCGCTCCAAGGCGTTGCCGGATGTTCCGACCGTCGCGGAAGCCGGCGTGCCCGGCTACGACGTCTCGGTCTGGTGGGGTGTGCTTGGTCCGGCGAAGATGCCGCCGGAGATCGTCGCCAAGCTCGAAACCGACCTCAAGGCGGCGTTGCAGGATCCAAGCGTGCTGTCGACGCTCAGCAAGATCGGCGCCACCCCAGTCGGCTCCTCCGCCAAGGACTTCGACGCCTATATGCATGCCGAGGCGACGAAGTGGGAGCCGGTGCTGAAGGCCGCCAACATCCGCGCCCAGTGAGGCTCGCCTCACGAGCCAACCGGTGCTGGCGATCGAGCTCGGCTTTCTCGTCCCGGCCAATTCGCCGATCGGCAAGGTGGAGGACATCGACAAGCCCGGCGTGAAGATCGGCGTCACCAAGGGTTCGACCTCCGAGCGCACGCTGCCGGCCAAGTTCAAAAACGCGACCATCGTTTCCGCCGAAAGCGTCAAGGTGGCCGTCGGCATGTTCGGCCGTGGCGAGATCGATCTCTACGCGACCAACAAGCCGACGCTGTTCGAGATGTCCGACCAAATGCCGGGCGCAAGGATTCTCGACGGCAATTGGGGCGCCGAGCATATGGCGATCGCAATTCCCAAAGGGCGCGAGGACGCGCTCCCGCTGCTCAACCGCTTCGTGGCGGACGAGCAGTCATCCGGCGCGCTCGACACGATCCAGCGGCAGGCCGGCTTGCGCGGCGCGACTGGGGCGACGCGCGAGTAGGTGTCGCCGATCTCGAACGCACGACGCGGCTGCTGCAGCCTGTCGAAAATATGCGAACGATTGGCGATCGCAGCATCGCCGATAGCCTCGGCTCCATTTGCTGCAGATCAACGCTGCAACATGGACAAAGCGTCATTTGTCTTCGGGCCTGCGTTAGGCGACCAAAACCTGGCATCGCCGGAGACAGAGAATGAGCAAGCCTTTATTGTTGACACTCCATCGCTGGATCACGCTGGTCTTTGCGCTTCCCCTGTTCGCGATCATCGCCACCGGCCTGATCCTGGCCTTCGAGCCCGTGGTGCAAGTCAGTGGCATCGGCGGTCCGGAGATCGATCCCGGACGCGTCGTCGAGCTGGTGAAGAGGTACGATCCGGACAGCAAGGCGCGCGGGCTTTCGATCAATGCGGCCGGTCAGCGGATGACGCTGCAGGGCACCGGCACGCCGGCAATCGACCTCGTGACCGGCGCGCCTGCCGCCGCCAGCTCCGGCCTCAGCGATCTCTTCCTGTGGGCGCGGATCACGCATGAGCGGCTGCTCGGCCAGGCGTGGCTGGTGACGAGTTCGACCATAGCCATGGTGGCCTTGATGGTGCTCGGCATCCTCATGGGGCTGCCGCGGCTGCGCAACACGCTGTCCGGATGGCACAAGGGCACGGCCTGGTTCGCGCTGCCGCTCGTCCTCTTGAGCCCGCTGACCGGCCTGTGCATGGCCTTCGGCCTCACCTTTCAGAGCGCGACCGCGCCGGCCGACGCCGGCCGTCCTCTTCCCCTGCCCGACGCGATACGCCTGGTCGCAGCCTCGCATGAGCTGTCGCATATAATCTCGATCGGTACACGCGGCGGCCGCATCATGGCGAGACTTTATGACGGCGGAGAGTTGCGCGCCTATGCCGTGAGCTCGTCCGACGTCACACCGCTGCCGCGCAACTGGCCGCGCCTGATCCATGAGGGAAACTGGTCGGCGCTGATCGCCTCGCCGCTCAACGTCGTGACGTCGATCGCACTGCTCACGCTGCTCTCGACCGGCCTCCTGATCTGGGCGCGGCGGAAATTGCGTAAGCGGCGACCGCGCTCCGAGCGGCAAACCGACGCGGCCGTGGTTGGTGCCGGCTGATCGGCTTCAGTTGCGTGCACTCGCCCGCATCTTCTCCGGTGGCGCGACGCGCTGGAGAAGATCGCCGTCATCGTCGGCCGACGGGATCAGGATCGCGCGATCGCGCGGCAGCGCCTCCGGCATCTCGTCGCGGATGAAGGCCACGAGCTTTTCCCTGATCTCGCAGCGGAGGTCCCAGGATTGCGGCGCATTGCCCGCGCTGACCAGCGCGCGAAGCTCGATGGTGCGCGAATCCGCGTCGATTACCTGGAGATTGACCACGGCACCATCCCAGAGCTTGGAGTGCTTCACCGCCTCCTCCAGCCAGCCACGGATGCGCGCCACATCGGCACGGTAATCGACATGGAGCGCGATGACGCCGATCAGGGAGGCGGTGTCGCGGGTCCAGTTCTGGAACGGCTTTTCGATGAAATAGGAGAGCGGCACCACCATGCGGCGCCAGTCCCATAGCCGGATCACGACATAGGTCGCGGCGATGTCCTCGACCCATCCCCACTCGTTCTCGATGATCACGGCATCCTCGATGCGGATCGGCTGGGTGATGGCGATCTGCAAGCCTGCGATCAGATTGCTCAGCAGCGGCCGTGCGGCGAGACCGACGATGATACCGGCGGCACCGGCGGAGGCGAACAGGCTGACGCCATATTGCTTCACCGAATCGAACGTCATCAACGCGGCGGACACCGTGATGATGACGATGATGGTGTCGGTGACGCGCTTGAACACGCGCACCTGCGTGACGTGCTTGCGCGCGATGAAGTTCTCGGTGACGTCGCGAAAGTTCTGGAGATAGCGCGCCGCACTCATGTCGACGATCCGGATCGAGATCCAGCCGATCAGCGCGATGACGGCGACGACGAACAGCCGCATCAGCGGCGTTCGGATCATGTCGTCGAGTGGCGCAAGCGGCAGCACCAGCGCGACGGCGGCGAGGCAAAGGGCGAGTTGGGCCGGACCGGCGGTCCGGTCGATGAATACGCTCAGAAGCGGCAGACGAGTTCCGAAGGCGCGCTTGAGCAGCCAGGCCGCGAACCGATAGAAAGGGCAAGCAGGATCGCGCCGGCAACCAGGCTGAGGCCGACAAACCAAGACGGTATCCAGCCGAACATCCCGTCGATGTCGGCCATGAGGGCCTGCCAACTCATTGTTGTCCCCATCACTGCATTCGCGTAGCCCGCTCAACGCCTGCCGGTCAGCTTGGCTCCCCCATCCAGTGCAACGCATCATTCCGCTGATGCAACCGTTGCCGAATTGCGCTAACTTGAGATGCTCATGACTCGACGTACCGGCAGCGCCGATCTTCCTCTCCACACCGGGCGGGTTCCGCCGTGGCTTGCGAGCCGCATGGCTTCGCTCGGCGCGATCGTCACCGAGGCGATCGTTCATCATTACGGCCGTGATGCGTTTCTTCAGCGGCTGTCGCATCCGTTCTGGTTTCAATCATTTGGCGCCGTGATGGGGATGGACTGGCACTCCTCGGGCATCACGACCTCCGTGATCGGCGCGCTGAAGCGTGGACTCGGACCGCTCCAGGACGAGCTCGGCATCTATGTCTGTGGCGGCCGCGGCCAGCATTCGCGCAAGACGCCGGACGAGCTGCTGCAGCTCGGCGAGCGCGTCGGCATCGACGGCGCCAAGCTGACGCGTGCCAGCCGCCTGGTGGCGAAAGTCGACAGCGCGGCTGTGCAGGACGGCTTCGACCTCTATCTCCACGGCTTCTTCGTTACCGCGGACGCCAAATGGACCGTGGTGCAGCAGGGCATGAACGGCGACAAGCGGCAGGCCCGCCGCTATCACTGGCATTCCGAGGCGCTGAAGAGTTTTGTCGATACGCCGCACAGTGCGATCGACGGTCCGCAGCAAGGCGAGATCGTCAATCTCACCGACCATCGCGCCGATGTCTCGCGCACCGCGCAGCTCGAGCTGTTGAGCGGCCTCGGCCCGGATCGCATTGTCTCCGAGTTCGAACGGCTCACCGGCCTCGCGCCGGCGCAAGCCATGCTGCCGCACCTGATCATGCCCGCGCATCACGACGTCCGTCCCAAGGACGTGTTCGCACGCCGCCTGCACGGCACCCTCGCTGCTGCGGCCGAGCGCGGCCCGGTCGATTTCCCGGAGCTGTTGCTGACGCCCGGCGTCGGTGCGCGCACCGTACGCTCACTTGCGATGGTCGCCGAGGTCGTGCACGGCGCGCCCTATCGTTTCAAAGATCCCGCGCGCTTTTCGCTCGCCCATGGCGGCAAGGACCGGCATCCCTACCCCGTTCCGATCAAGGTCTATGACGAGACCATCCGCGTGCTGAAGGGCGCGATCCAGAACGCCAAGCTCGGGCGCGAAGAAGAGATGCAGGCCATCAAGCGCCTCGACGACCAGGCGCGGCGGCTGGAGCGGACCGCACAAGGCCCCTCGGTCGAAGCCTACATCGCCGGCGAGCGCGCCGCCTCGCCCGATCTCGACGGCCGCTCCGTGTTCGGCTGGGAGCGCGATCTCGCGCCGACAAAAAAGCGAACCGGCTGAACACCGGTCCGCCAGTTGGTCGGGAGGAACGCCCCCTATCAGGTCTCGTCAGTCCCTGGCTCCTCGTCGAGCCGGTTGGCTGCGTGATCCTGATACTGCTCGGTCTGGATGAACTTGCCATCCATGCCGCGAATGTCCGAATGCTGCGTCTTGTCGCGATTGGACAGCACCATGTTGTCGCCGATCTTGTCCTTGAGAATATCGGCCATGGCACCGGTGCCGTCGCCCTTGCCATGCACGCCCGATCTGAAGTGCGTCTTGCTGCCGCGCCCAGCTGGCATCGGTTTCTCCTCTTGCAGTGATCGCCCCCTTTGAACGCTCAGTGTTTCTGTTGTGCCGGCATTGGCTTCGGCGGCTTGTGGCCGCTCTGGCCGGGATCGTTGTGCTTGTTGTGGTCGCTCTCCTGATTGAGGCCGCCGCGACTTACCGCGTATTCGCTGTGCCTGGCGTCCGGACGCGCGTGATGGATGGCAGCGTCCCCGGACTTGCGACCGATCGCCTGATCGAGCTCGCGCGCGTTCGGAACATCGGGCTTGCGCTCGAGGATGCGAACCTGCTGCTCGTGGGTCTTTTTGCCTTGCATGCTCGTTCTCCGAAGCTACCGACCTCTTCGGTGCGCGCCGCCATGTGCGACGTCCTTGTCGATGCCGCCGCCGATGCCGACATCGTTCTCGCGATCGCCTTCGATCGTGTTCTCGCCGAGAGCATCTTCGAGATCGTCGGGTGACACGCCCGCCATGGTGGCCCCCTTTGATCCTCCGATCAGAGGATTGTCACGCATGTCCCTTTCGCTCGGCCTGTACAATTTGGGTTGCTTGCTGCTCATGAACTACCTGCCTCCGCCCTTTCCGGCTTCATCGTGACTGTGATGAGAATCGCGCTCGCCGCCTCCGCCGGAGATCCGGCTATGGCTGCGCTGCAAATCGTCCGCCGGCGGCTTCTTCACCTCCAACGGGGCCTTCGCATTCTCATGCGAAGCGCCAGGTCCGCCCTGACGAATGCTGTTCGGTGTCTTGGTGGATGTCGACATGAATGTCGCCCTCCTCAGCGATCTTGCTGATAGCCTTGATTGGTCGTGTTCTGCTTGATGTTGCCCTGCTGTCCCTGCTGATCCGGATTTTCCACGCGCTGTTGACCGCGCGGGGTCTGATTGGGCGACTCTTGCTTGGTATCGCCGGTTCCCTTCGGGCTCTGATTTTCCGGCGGAACAGGCGGCATCTTGCTGGCCATGATCTTGTCTCCCGTTAAGACGTCGATCTGCGACATGCGGCCAAGGAACTCCCGTCGTCTCCGACGTCCTAATGACAACAGGACCAACGGCTCACCGTTCCTGACTGACAGCGCTCGACCAAGATTTTCCGAAAGGAGCTGATCTCAGCCCGCCGCGGTGAGGGAACGATCAATCATCGCTTCCGCGCGCGCCGCCGGTGTTCCGCGACCCTCAGTCGAGACGGGAAGATTTGCAATCGCGCGCAAACCCGGCCGCCTGCGCCAGCGGACCGCGGCGGGATCGACGGCCAAGCCAAGCTTCGGCCATCGCACGAACAGCGCTTCCAACGCGCACGCCGCCTCGATGCGCGCGAGCTGGTGGCCAAGGCAGAAATGGATTCCTGTTCCGAACGAGAGGTGGCGGTTAGGCTTGCGTTCGAGATCGAGCTTCTCGGGATCATCGTGCACCGTGGGATCCATGTTCGCCGCGGCGAGCATCACCATGACGCGATCGCCCTTCTTCAGGCGCACGCCGTCGACCTCGACATCCCGCCGCACATAGCGCGGCTTGGAGAATTGCACTGGCGAGACAAAGCGCAGGAACTCCTCGACGGCGAGGCCGACGCGGCTCCAGTCCTCTTCGAGCCAATCGCGCAACCCAGGATTCCTGAGCAGTTCGTAAGCCGAACCGCTGATGAGATGCGTGGTCGTCTCCGAGCCGGCCGCAAGCAGCAGAAACACCATCGAGACCATTTCATCCGGCGTGATCTGGCCGCCCTCGCGCTCGACCTGGACCAGCTCCGCGATCAGGCCTTCGCCGCCCTGTAAACGCGCGATTTGCAACTGCCGTTCGAGGTAAGCGCGCATCTTGCGGAACGCGAACAGCAAGCGGAAGAAGCTGACGACATTGGTCAGCGAGGACATCGCGTTGGCCCAAGCGATGAATCGCGGACGGTCCGCCGGAGGCAGGCCCAGGAGCTCGGAGATCACCGCAAGCGGCAGGATACGCGCGTAGCGCTGGACGAGATCGGCCGGGTTTCCGTTCGCAAAGAGCTCGCCGGCGAGATCGTCGGCGATGGCGCGGATGCGCGGCTCCATCGCGACGATGGCGCGCCGACGAAAAGCCTCGTCCACGATGCTGCGCAGCCTGGTGTGATCCGGCTCGTCCATCGTCAGCATGTTGTTGGCGATGGTCCTGACGTATCTCGGCATCCACCAGCGCAGACCGGCGACGTCGCCATCCTCCTTTCGCAGCGTGAAGGTGGTGCTGTCCTTCAGGACGTGCGCGGTGGCGTCATGGGTCGTGGTGATCCAGACGTCGCCGATGAGAGGAAATCGCGTCGCCACCACGGGGCCTGACATGCGCAGCGTCGCGATCGCCTTGGGCGGATCGCGAAAGAAGGCCTCGCTGGTGAAATCGAGGCGCGCTGTCATGGGTTCACCGGAGTGATTGCTGGCGTCTCAACCAGATGGTGCGCGGCGCGGCCGGTGCAAGGGCGGAACGTGCACCCGCTTCGGCCGCAGACGTCGAAAGACCTATCCGCGTCCCGGAGGTCGCTGCCCGGTCTTGCGCTGCTGCTGGCTGGTGTAGGCGTCCCAATGGCTCCAGCTGCCATTGCTCAGGCTTTGCAGGTCGGTCGCGAGCGGTCGGCGCGTGCGCTTGTCGTGATCGGCGATCACCCGCTCGGACTGCGCGATCTTGCGCTTGAGTTCCGCGATGGTCTTCTGGGTGTGGCCGTTCCGCTTCGACGAGGCGATCTCGCCCATCGTGAAGCGCGCAGTCTCCAGCGCCTTCAACTCGGCGCGATTCTTCTTCAACTGGACCCGGTGCCAGGCGATGTTGCTGTCGCTGTCCGCAACCATGTGGGAACTCCGCTGATTCGCTCCCATATAGTATCGTGCGCCGAATCGGCGCCGCAACGGGCGCCCGGCGGCGAAAATGCGACCTTATTGGGCAGGAATTACGGGCCTATAGCGTTTTCGAGCGAAGCGGACATCGGTTCGCGTAAAGAAAACGCGTCAAAATGAGAATCCAGAGCCCCCCGTTCCGACTCATCGGAAGGGAAATGACTCAGCGTTCGGCAAAGGCCTTTTCGACCACGAACTGGGCCGGCTCGCCGTGATTGCCCTCGATGAAGCCGCGTTCGCCCAGCAGCACGCGGGTGTCCGCGACCAGGGCCGGACTGCCGCAGATCATGACGCGGTCGTGGGCGGCTTCCAGGGCCGGCAGGCCGATGTCGGTGAACAGCTTACCTGACGTGATGAGGTCGGTGATGCGGCCGCGATTGCGGAAGGGATCGCGCGTCACGGTCGGGTAGTAGACGAGCTGACCCCGGATGTACTCGCCGATCAATTCGTCCTTGGGCAGCGTCTCGGTGATCATCTCGCCATAGGCGAGCTCCTTGACGTGCCGGCAGCCGTGCAGCAGCACCACCTTCTCGAAGCGCTCGTAGGTCTCGGGGTCCTTGATCACGCTCAGGAACGGCGCAAGGCCGGTGCCGGTGCCGATGAGGTAGAGGTTGCGGCCCTCTTCCAGATTGTCGATCACCAGCGTGCCAGTGGCCTTGCGGCTGACGATGATCTCGTCGCCTTCCTTCAGGTGCTGAAGCCGTGAGGTCAGCGGACCATCCGGCACCTTGATCGAGAAGAACTCCAGCGTGTCCTCGTAATTTGCGCTGGCGACGCTGTAGGCCCGCAGCAGCGGCTTCTCGCCGACCTTGAGCCCGATCATGGTGAACTCGCCGTTGCGGAAACGGAAGGTCGGGCTGCGGGTGGTTTTGAAGGAGAACAGCGTGTCGGTCCAGTGGTGGACGCTCAAAACGCTTTCCTGATTGAAATTGCTCATCTCACCTTCCCTGTCGCTTCCAATGCGGTTCCGAGGCGGGCAGCTATGCGTCGTTTGTACACGATCATTCGTATACTAATGAATAATCCGGCTTGATCCCGCGGTCAAGGCTGCCCAAGATCGGAAGCGTTGCAGTTAGGAATAAGGAGCCCCTTCCATGGCGCATGATGCACCCCAGGCCACCGGACCCTCGAAGCTCGTGATCCGGAATATCGGCCTGATCCTGTCCGGCGCCCTGGAAAAGCCGATCCTGGACGGCGACACCATCGTTGCCGAGAACGGCAAGATCACCGCGATCGGCCGCTTCAAGGACGTCGATACCGAAGGCGCGACCACCATCGTCGACGCCCACGGCACCACGGTCGCGCCGGGCCTGATCGACAGCCACGTCCATCCCGTTGCCGGCGACTGGACGCCGCGGCAGAACCAGATCAACTGGATCGACAGCTACCTCCACGGCGGCGTCACCACCATGATCTCGGCCGGCGAAGTGCACATGCCCGGCCGCCCCCGCGACGTCGTCGGTCTCAAGGCCATGGCCGTATACGCCCAGCGTGCGTTCTGGACCTTGCGCCCCGGCGGCGTGAAGGTTCACGCCGGCGCGCCGGTGATCGAATGCGAGATGGTCGAGGAGGATTTCAAGGAGATGGCCGCCAACGGCGTCAAGCTGCTCGGCGAAGTCGGTCTCGGTGGCGTCAAGGACGGCCCGACCGCACGCAAGATGGTCGGCTGGGCGCGTAAATACGGCATCCAGAGCACCATCCACACCGGCGGGCCCTCGATCCCCGGCTCAGGCCTGATCGACAAGGACGTGGTGCTGGAGGCCGATACCGACGTGGTCGGCCACATCAATGGCGGCCACACGGCGCTCCCCGACGACCAGATCCGCTGCATCTGCGAAGGCTGCAAGCGCGGCCTCGAGCTCGTGCACAACGGCAACGAGCGCTCGGCCCTGTTCACGCTGCGCACCGCGCGCGAGATGGGCGATCTGCACCGCGTCATCCTCGGCACCGACGCGCCGGCCGGCTCCGGCGTGCAGCCGCTCGGCATCTTGCGCATGGTGTCGATGCTGTCCTCGCTCGGCGAGCTGCCGGCCGAGATCGCCTTCTGCCTTGCCACCGGCAACACTGCGCGGATGCGCGAGCTCGATTGCGGCCTGATCGAGGTCGGCCGCTCCGCCGACTTCGTCATCATGGACAAGGCGCAGCACTCGCCGGGCAAGACCATTTTGGAGAGCGTTCAGCTCGGCGATCTCCCCGGCATCGGCATGACCATCATCGACGGCATCGTCCGCACCCAGCGCAGCCGCAACACGCCGCCGGCGGGCAAGGTACCGGAAGTGGTAGCGAAGTAGGCTCGCGAAAACACCAAACCGTCATCCTGAGGTGCGAGTGCACGGCGCGAAGGCGCCGTGTGCGAGCCTCGAAGGATGAACGGCCGAGCTGACGCAGCGGGGCCGTCGCCCTTTCGAGGGCCGCTGAAGAAGCGGCCACCTCAGGGTGACGGTGAGGCACCTTGCTCGGTATCGTAGGGTGGGCAAAGCGAAGCGTGCCCACCATTGCGCCTGCAAATGCGATGAAGATGGTGGGCACGGCGCGTTGCGCCTTTGCCCACCCTACGGCACCTTCCTCACCGGAGCTTATTGAGCAGCGCCATCAGCGTCTCGCGCTCTTTCGCGTCGAGCGGCGCCAGTGTCTCGCGGGTGATCGCGAGCGCGTTCGGCGCCAGCTTCTCGGCAAGCTGCTGACCAACGCGCGTCAGGCTGACCAGCAAGCGCCGCCCGTCCTCGGGATCCTGGCTCGTTTCCGTCAGGCCGCGCGCCGTCAGGCGGTCGATCACGCCCTTGATGGTCGCAACGTCCATCGCCGTGAGACGTCCGAGCTGGTTCTGCGAGCACGGCCCGGTCTCGGCGAGCTTCGACAGCGCCGCCCATTGCGTCGGCGTCAAATTGGTGCCGATGTCACGGGAGAAGATCGAGCTGTGGCGCTGCCACACCTGGCGCAGGATGAAGCCGACCTGCTCGTCGAGCACGTAAGGCGGTTTTGCCGGTTTGGCGTTCTTCTTTGCCGCAACGCTTCTCGCCATCCGTTCGCTGCCCTTCCCTTTTCCCTCACAACGACAGATGCGCGTCGCGGATATCCGGACGTGCGTCGAGCTCGGCCATGGTGCCGCCGAAGCAGATGCGGCCGCGCTCGATGATGTAGGCGCGATCGGAAATCAGCCGCGCGAAATGCAGATTCTGCTCGGAGACGACGATGCTGACGCCTTCCTTCTTCATGGTCAGGATGGCATCGACCATCTGCTCCACGATCTTCGGCGACAGGCCCTCCGAAGGCTCATCCAGCAGCACCAGCGACGGATTGCCCATCAGCGTGCGCGCGATGGTGAGCATCTGCTGCTCGCCGCCGCTCATGCGCCCGCCCGGACGATTCTTCATCTCACCCAGGTTTGGAAACAGCGCGAACAGTTTTTCGCGCGTCCAGTGCGGCGCGTTCGGACGCTTGGGCTGGCGGCCGACCTCGAGATTCTCCTCGACGGTCAGGTCCGTAAAGATGCGCCGCTCCTCCGGCACATAGCCGAGCCCCTCGCGCACGATCTCATGGGTCGGGCGCGCCGAGACGTCCTTCCCTTCGAACGTGATGCGGCCGGTTCGCTGCGCGACGAGACCGACAATGGAGCGGAACGTCGTCGACTTGCCGGCGCCGTTGCGCCCGAGCAGCGCAACGACCTCGCCCTCGCCGACCTCGAAGCCGATGTCGAACAGGATATGCGCCGGGCCATAATGGCTGTTGAGCGCTTCGACCGTCAGCTTCATGCCGAGGCTCCCTCGCGATGGCGGGCATCGTAGACGAGGCCCTCGCCGAGATAGACCGCCTGCACCTGCGGATTGCCGCGCACCTCGGCCGGCGAGCCCTCGGCGATCAGCGTGCCGCGGTTGAGCACGATGATGCGGTCGGCATGCTCGAACACCACGTCCATGTCGTGCTCGGTGAAGAGCACACCGATCGATTTCTCCCGCGCGATCTGCGCGGTCAGCCGCATCAAATCGACTCGCTCGCGCGGCGCCATGCCCGCGGTCGGCTCGTCCATCAGGAGCAGCTTTGGCTGGTTGGCAAGCGCGACCGCAAGCTCGAGCCGCTTGAGGTCGCCATAGGCGAGCTCGCCGCAGGGCCGATCCGCGTAGCCGCTCATGCCGACCAGCTCGAGCAGACGGCCGGCCTCGCCGCGGTCGAACTTCGGCGCCGAGCCGAACAGATTGAACAGCTGCTTCCCGTGCGAGATCAGCGCGACCTGCACGTTCTCGCGCACGGTCATGGTAGCGAAGGTCGCGGTGATCTGAAACGTGCGCCCGACGCCGAGGCGCCAGACATCGCGCGGCTTCCTGCCGGTGATCTCTTCGCCGAGCAGACGGACATGGCCGGAATCCGGCTTGTTCTGGCCGTTGAGCATGTCGAAGCAGGTGCTCTTGCCGGCGCCATTCGGCCCGATCAGCGCCAGGATCTCGCCGGCGCGCAGCGAGAACGAGACGCCGCGCACGGCATGGATGCCGCCATAGGATTTGGTCAGGCCTTCGACCGCGAGAAGTGGAGGTGCGACGCTCATTCGGCAGACTCGATCGGCTTGGCAAGCAAAGGGGATCCCGGCGGCGATGCTTTCTTGCGGCGCTGCGCCAGCAGCTCCAGCATGCCGACGATGCCCTTGGGGAAGACGACGACGATCAGCATGATGAAGCCGCCGAGCACGAGCTTCGACAGGTCGGTCTGGCTGACCAGCCAGATGTTCAAAGCCTTGTAGACGATGGCGCCAATCACCGCGCCCGATACAGTTTCGACGCCGCCGAGCAGCACCATGACCAGCGCATCGACCGACAGCGAGATGCCGAGATTGTCAGGGAAGACGCTGCCCTTGAGGTAGGCGAACAGCGCGCCGCCGATACCGGCAGTGGTTCCTGCGATCACGAATGCCGTCCACTGGATGCGCTTTGCGTCGATACCAATCGCCTCGCTGCGCAGCGCAGAGTCACGCGTCGCCCGGAGCGCATAGCCGAACGGCGAGAACACCATGGCCCGTAGCGCGATAGTGACGAGTGCCGCGACGCCGAGCGCGAGCCAATAGAAATGCGATGGGCTCGCGGCCCAGCTCGACGGCCAAAGGCCCAGAATGCCGTTGTCACCGCCTGTCACGTTCACCCACTGGAATGCGATCGACCACACGATCTGCGCGAAGGCGAGCGTCAGCATGGCGAAATAGACGCCGGAGAGTTGCACTGCGAAGAAGCCGAACACGGCCGCGCCCATGCAGCCGAGCAGCGGGCCGAGCAACAGACACACGATCATCGGCAGCCCCGCCATCTTGGCGAGGAAGGCGATGCCGTAGGCACCAAGCCCGAAATAGGCCGCATGGCCGAACGAGGCGAGCCCGCCGACCGACATCAGGAAGTGCAGACTGACGGCGAAGATGACGAAGATCGCGATCTCCGAGCCGACCGTCAGCGCGTAATTGCCGGCAAACAGCGGCAGCGTCGCTGCGATGACGAGCGCGGCAAGCGCAGCCAGCCGCTCGTTCGACGTCAACGGGCGCCAGGGATTGACGGTGAGACCAGGCGTCTTGCGCGCGGCCGCCTCGGGCTTGCCGAACAGGCCCCAGGGCCGCACGATCAGCACCACCGCCATCACCAGGAAGACCAGGATGATGGAGATCTTCGGAAAGATCAGGATGCCGAAGGCATTGAGCTCGGACACCAGCACCGCTGCAACGAACGCGCCGACGATGCTGCCGAGACCGCCGATCACGACCACGACGAACACTTCCACGATGATCCGAAGATCCATGGCGTGATGCACGGCATCGCGCGGGATCTGGAGCGCGCCGCCGAGCGCGGCGAGGAAGACGCCGACCGCGAACACGCTCGTGAACAGCCACTTCTGGTTCACGCCGAGCGCGGCGACCATGTCGCGGTCCTGCGTCGCGGCGCGCACCAGGACGCCCCAGCGCGTGCGCTGGAACAGCAGCCAGAGAATCCCGAGCACGACGGGTCCGAGCACGATCAGGAACAGATCATAGCTCGGAATGTTCTGGCCGAAGAAATCGATCGCGCCTTTGAAGCCGGGCGCGCGGCGGCCGACGAGGTCGTCAGGCCCCCAGATCAGCACCACGAGATCTTCGACCATCAGGGTCAGGCCAAAGGTCGCGAGCAGCTGGAACAATTCGGGCGCGTGATAGATGCGCCGCAGCAGCACCATCTCGACGATAACGCCGATCAGCGCCACCGCCAGCGCCGCCAGCACGATCCCGCCCCAGAATCCGAACGCACCCGACAGCCGCTCGGTGAGCGTGAAGGCGATGTAGGCACCGATCATGTAGAAGGCGCCATGCGCGAAATTCACGATCCGCGTCACGCCGAAGATGATCGACAGGCCCGAGGCCACCAGAAACAGCGACGCTGCGCTGGCGAGACCGGTCAGAAACTGTACGACATAAAAGGCCATCGGCGGTCCGGGTTAGGTTTGAAGTCACCTCTCCCCGCTCTTGCGGGGAGAGGTAGGGGATAAAGAGAGATCAATCCTTCGGACGCAGCTTCTCAACTTCGGCGTCGCCAGGCAGATAGTCCGCGCCCTTCTTGTAGGACGAGTCCACCATCACACCCTTGCCGTCCTTCAGCACGGTCTTGCCGACATAGGCACCGAGCGTCGACTGATGGTCGATCTTGCGGAAGGTGATCTCGCCGAACGGCGACGGCATCGACAGGCCTTCGGCCGCGGCGATCAGCTTCTCCGGATCGGTCGAGCCGGCCTTGGCGAGAATGGCGGCCGCCGACTTGATAGTCTGATAGCCGACGATCGAGCCGAGGCGCGGATAGTCGTTGTACTTGGCCTGGTAGGCCTTCAGGAACGCGTCATGCTCGGGCGTCTTGATCGAGTACCAGGGATAGCCGGTGACGATCCAACCCTCCGGCGTCTCGTCCTTCAGCGGATCGAGATATTCGGGCTCGCCGGTCAGGAAGGAGACGACCTCGCGTCCCTTGAACAGGCCGCGGGTGTTGCCTTCGCGCACAAGCTTGACGAGATCGGCGCCGAAGGTGACGTTGAGGATCGCTTCCGGGTTGGCCGCGGCCACCGCCTGCACCACCGGGCCCGCGTCGATTTTGCCCTGCGGCGGCCATTGCTCGTCGACCCACTGGATGTCCGGGCGCTTCTCCGACATCAGCTTCTTGAACACCGCGACCGCCGATTGGCCGTATTCGTAGTTCGGCGCGATCGTCGCCCAGCGTTTCGCCGGCAGCTTGCTGGCTGCCTCCACCAGCATCGCTGCCTGCATATAGTTGGAGGGACGCAGGCGGAAGGTGTATTTGTTGCCCTTCGACCAGGTGATCGCGTCCGTGAGCGGCTCGGCCGCGAGGAAGAACACCTTCTTCTGGTTGGCGAAGTCGCTGACGGCGAGGCCGATGTTCGACAGGAACGTGCCCGTGAGCATCGCAACGCCCTCGCTCGAGACGAGCTCATTGGCCGCGGTCTGCGCATCCGCCGGCTTGCCGCCATCGTCCTTGGAGATGACGACGAGCTTCTTGCCGTTGATGCCACCGGTCGCGTTGATCTGTTCGACCGCGAGCTGCCATCCCTTGCGATAAGGCTCGGTGAAGGCCGGCAGCAGCGAATAGCTGTTGATCTCGCCGATCTTGATGTCCTGCGCCAGGGCCGAATGGGCCATGCCGCCGGCCAGAAGCGCGAAGGCCGCGCCGACAAAAACGTTTCTTGCTCGCATCCCAACCTCCAGTTTTGAACTTCTCTGTTGTTCGCACACGATTTGATCGGAGAACCCGTGCCCGGCTCTCCGGATCGCGTTATCTCAAACCGTCCTCGCCCTTGATCTCCGCAACCGTCAGCCCGCCGACGCGCGGCAGCGGACGGCCGCTGTCGGTGACGGCAACCGCGACCATGATCTCGTTGGCGCGCGGCGCATCGTTGATCTGTACTTCCATGCCGTCGAAATGGCTGCGTACGAAGGCTGCGTCCTTGTGCCCCAGAGGGATGTCCAGCGTCGTGCCGGGACCGCTGCGCTTTTTCGACGACGGGATCAGCGCCGCGCCCTTGCTCAGCACTTTGCGCACGGGCGCCCCCATCTTCGGATGCAGGATCGCGGCGGCATGCTCCAGCTCGCCGTTCTCGCCGACGGCTGCGGCCTTGCCGTAGCTCTGCGCCTTCGCGCCATCGATGCCGAGCGCCGCCACCGCGCGCCTCGACAGCAGCTCGCCCAGCTCCTCGCCGATCGCGATCAGCGGGGAAAGGTCTTCGACATATTTCCCCGCAAAGGGATTCTCGATCACGGCGATCGCCGCGGCGCGCCGGGTCGGCGGCGACACCTGACGCCCCATCTCCATCTGGGTCTCTTCGACGACGGTGACGATCTTGCGGATGATCGCGCTCATGATTGCTTCCTCAGTCTCTTCCCTGTTCAGGCATGAACCGCGTTCTCCAGCATAGGCGGGCGCGATCGTTGCCGTTCAATATCTTTCGGTCCGATGACAAGCATATCACCACAAAGCTGCAACACGGCACCCTCGATCAATCCGCGATCGAATAATTGCCGTGCACATTCCGCGCCAGATTCCAGCGCGGCCGCGATCTCATTGTGCGATAACTGGCCGACCTCGCGGGTGACAAGGCGCACTCCGAGATCGCTGTCGGGCTGAAGCTCGTTGGCGGGCTTGCGGATGATGGCCGGATGTCCCGGCAGATCCACCGCGTTGGCGATGATCGTGGCCGCCGCATCGGCCTGCGATGCCGTTGCAGCCAACACCGTCACTGCGTCCGCGATCCCGAGCGAAAAACTGCGACCGTGGCGTCCACTGGTCGCGATCCCGCGTACGGGGTCGGCTGAATCGACCCTCAGGGTCCGCATCACGCCGGAGCGATCGGGCCGATCCATCAGACCGACCGAGAAATGCTCGCCTTCGCCGAGATGAAGCGCGATATCGCCGCCATTGTTGACGTAGGTTTGATTGAGGGTTGCGGCTCCGAGCATTGCGCCAAGGATCTCTTCCGCTACGCTGCCGGCCACCGCGGCCATCGGCGTGATGAAGCAATCAGCGGCATAGGGCGCGACGGCGGCACGCATCCGCCGCGCGACCACGCCCTTCAGCGAAGTCCGCCCCACAGCGGCCATCCGCAGCTCCGGCAATTCCGCGCAGAGTTCGTCGAGCAGTCCGGTGAACCGCCGCGCGGCCGCCTCATAGGCGGCACGCACCTCGTCCGCACGCGCCCTCGCCTCCACGATCAAATCAATCGGTCCATCCTGCAAATGCAGCCGCCGGCTATCAGACAGCAATGCGATTTGCGGACACCGTGTCATGCCCGACGTCCCGGAATCGGGTTCTGCCAGGGCAGCTGGCGGACATCGTCACCGCCCTTCACCTCCGAGAGCGGCTTCACATAATCCATGTGCCCGCCGAGCGCAGCATAGTCCGACAGCTTCATCGTGAACTCGATCGGCGCGACCAGCGCCGGCGTCGGCACGTAGCCAAAGGCGCCCGCCGGCATCTGCGTTACGTCGACCATGTAGGTGATGCCGCCGCCAGGCCAGACATAGACCGGCGCGCCGCCGCTGGTGACGCGCGTCAGCGCGTCCTTCACCGAGCGCGTCAGCCGCACCGGATTGTCGGTGACGCCAGCGCGCAGCGAGCCGCCGGCGCCCGCCATGAACAGCACCGTGCACAGCGCCGGCTCGCAGTTCTCCTGGATGCGCTCGACCGAAAACTTCAGGTCATCAGGCATCTCGGTCTCAACCGGCTTCAAGGCCTCGTCGAGCACATAATAGGACGAATGCTCGCCGGTGGTGGAGACCATCAGCATGGTCAGACCGGGCTTGGCTTCCTTGGCATCAAATGGGCCGAGGATCGAGAGCGGATCCGAGATATTGGTGCCGCCCCAGCCCGTGCCGGGATCGGCGACCTGGAAATAGCGGCCGGGCGTCGAACGGCGGCCCTTCATCTTGATGCCGGTATCGGCGATGTCGAGCAGCTTGCCGGCCTGATGTTCCGAGAGTACGCCGGTGATGTGGTCGTCGACCACGACGACTTCGTCGACCTTGCCATGCCACTGCTTGGCGAACATGCCGATCGTCGCCGAGCCACAGCCGACTCGCATGCGCTCTTCCTTCGCGCCGTTGACGATCGGCGGCTGGCCGGCCTGCACCACCACGCTCGCACCACCGTCGATGGTCAGCTCGACCGCCTTGCAATTGGCAAGATCCATCAGCGTGTCGCAGGTGACGCGCCCCTCTTTCTTGGAGCCGCCGGTGAGATGATGCACGCCGCCGAGCGAGAGCATCTGCGAGCCATATTCGCTGGTGGTGACGTGGCCCACCGCCTCGCCCTGCGCGCGAACGGTCGCGGTCTCGGGCCCAAGATAGCGGTCGGTGTCGATCTTCACCTTGATGCCGCAATAGGAGAAGATGCCCTCGGTGACCACAGTCACCATGTCGACGCCGTCGACCTCCGCGGAGACGATGAACGGCGCCGGCTTGTAGTCGGGATAGGTCGTGCCCGCTCCGATCGCCGTCACAAAGGTTGAAGGCTCGTGGACGATCTTGCCGTCCCAGTCTTCCGTGCGGCTGAACGGGACGAGCTTGCCGCCATGCGAGACGGTGCGCTCCAGGATCACGTGCGGATCGACGCGAACGAGCTTGCCGTCGTGGTTGGCGTAACGGTCGCAGGCGCCCGCCGCGCCCGGCTTGATGTAGCACATCACCGGACAGGCATCGCAGCGGATCTTGTCGACGGCAGCGCTCGTTGTTTCCATCACCATGTCAGAGCCAGCGGAGACCGCGGTTATCATTCGTATACGAACGATGTTGCGCGCGGTCCCGATAGCTGTCAAGCGGCGGTGCGGCGCAAAAGATGCGCCTGCCGCATAAAACCTCATATGCCTATCCGCTCTGTCCACAAAGAAGGCAGTCGCGCTGCAGTGCGGCATGACGGCTTGCACGTTTGTGTACAAACGGTATCGTCGCGACTTACAAATCGCGTGATGACAGGGCTTGGGAACGAGGATGACGCAGACACCGATCCGCCTCACCGTGAACGGCAGGATCCACGAGGTCACTGCGGCGCGGGACACGCCTCTGCTCTACGTGCTGCGCAACGACCTCGCGCTCAACGGGCCGAAATATGGCTGCGGTCTCGGTGAATGCGGCACCTGTACTGTCCTGATCGACGGGGCCGCGGCGCGGTCCTGCGTGATTCCCGTAAGCGGCTGCGCCGGCCGCGACATCGTGACGCTCGAAGGCCTCGGTACGCGCGACAAGCCTGATGTCGTGCAACAGGCCTTCATCGACGAGCAGGCCGCGCAATGCGGCTACTGCCTCAACGGCATGATCATGACCACCAAGGCGCTGCTCGCGATCAACCCGCGTCCGACCGAGCAGGAGGCGCTGGCGGCGCTGCGCTACAATCTCTGCCGCTGCGGCACGCATGTCGAAATCCTGCGCGCCGTGATGCGCGCCTCCGGCCAGCTCACCGAGGCCGTTGATTGATGGCCTCCCCGCATCCGAACGAAGCTGAGCGGCTATCCGGTTCGCTCGTCGTCATCAGCACTGTGGACGAGGTCACAACCGAGACCTACGTCCGCGTCACCGCCGACGGCGCAGTCACGGCTTATAACGGCCATGTCGATCTCGGCACCGGCATCCGCACGGCGCTGGGCCAGATCGTCGCCGAGGAGTTGGATGTGTCCTTTGCGCGCGTCGTCGTCGTGCTCGGCGATACCGCATTGGTGCCGAACCAGGGCGCGACGATCGCAAGCGAGACGATCCAGATTACGGCCGTGCCCTTGCGCAAGGCCGCAGCCCAGGCGCGGCACTTCTTGATCGCACGTGCGGCGGAGCGGCTCGAACTATCGGAGGCCGACCTTAAGATCGACGACGGGCTCGTCCGCGGGCCCGACAATCGCAGCGTCAGCTATGGCGAACTGATCGGCGACGAGACGATCAGCCTCGAGCTTGCGGACGACGTCGCGGTCAAGGCGGCCAGCGATTATGCCATCGTCGGCCAGTCGATGCCGCGGGTCGACGTGCCGGCCAAGGCCACGGGCGAGCTGACTTTCGTACACGACGTCCGGGTGTCAGGCATGCTGCACGGCCGCGTGGTGCGTCCGCCCTATGCCGGCGTCGATGCCGGTCCGTTCGTCGGCACCAGCCTGATCGCCGTCGATGAGGCGTCGGTGCGCGACATTCCCGGCCTGGTGGCCGTGGTGCGGATCGGCGATTTCGTCGGCGTGGTCGCCGAGCGCGAGGAGAACGCGATCCGTGCGGCAGAACAGCTCAAGGTGAGCTGGAAGCCGACGCCCACGCTGACCGATCTCGCCGATGTCGAGACCGCGCTGCGCGCCAATCCATCGACGCCACGTACGCTGATCGACAAGGGCGACGTCGATGCGGCGATATCAGGCGCGGCCAAACCGATGCAGCGCACTTATGTCTGGCCGTATCAGATGCACGCCTCGATCGGCCCGTCCTGCGCCGTCGCCGATTTTCAGGACGGCAACATCCGCGTCTGGTCCGGGACGCAGAACCCGCATGTGCTGCGCAGCGACCTTGCACTCCTCCTCGAGCGTCCCGAGAGCGAGATCGAGGTCATCAGGCTGGAGGCCGCCGGCTGCTACGGCCGCAACTGTGCCGACGACGTCACGGCCGACGCGCTGCTGCTGTCGCGTGCGGTCGGCCGGCCCGTGCGCGTGCAATTGACGCGCGAGCAGGAGCACGCCTGGGAGCCCAAGGGCACTGCGCAGCTCATCGATGTCAATGGCGGGCTGAATGCAGACGGCGGCGTTGCTGCCTACGATCTCGCCACGCGCTACCCCTCCAACGCGGCGCCGACGCTGGCGCTGCTGCTGACGGGGCGGATCTCGCCCGAGCCCGCCGTGCTCCAGATGGGCGATCGCACCGCGATCCCGCCTTACGACTACGACAACATGCGTGTGGTCGCCGACGACATGCCGCCGATCGTGCGCGCGTCCTGGTTCCGCGGCGTCTCGGCACTGCCGAACACCTTTGCGCATGAATCCTACATCGACGAGGCCGCGACCGAGGCCGGTGTCGACCCGATCGAGTATCGCCTGCGTTATCTGAAGGACCAGCGCGCGATCGATCTCGTCAATGCGGTCGCCGAGCGCGCTGGCTGGACGCCACGACCGGTCCGCGAGGAGAAAGACGGCGAGATCGTGAATGGGCGTGGCTTTGCCTATGCGCTCTATGTCCACAGCAAGTTCCCCGGCTATGGCGCGGCGTGGTCGGCCTGGATCGCCGACGTCGCGGTGAACAAGACCACCGGCGACGTCAGCGTCACGCGCGTGGTCGCCGGGCAGGACTCCGGCCTGATGATCAATCCGGACGGCGTGCGCCACCAGATCCAGGGCAACGTCATCCAGTCCACCAGCCGCGCGCTGATGGAGGAGGTCTCGTTCGAGCGCGGCGCGGTGGCGGCGCGCGAATGGGGCGCCTACCCGATCATCCCCTTCCCCGACGTGCCCAAGATCGACGTGTTGATGCTGCCGCGTCAGAACCAGCCGCCGCTCGGCGTCGGCGAGTCCGCCTCGGTGCCGAGCGCGGCGGCGATCGCCAACGCGATCTTCGATGCCACCGGCGTGCGTTTTCGCGAGCCGCCATTCACGCCGGAGCGCATTCTCAGGGGATTGCACGGCGATGCGCCGGCGACGCCGCAGGCGCTGCCCGCGCCCGCCGCCCCGCCGCCATCACGCATCTGGGAGAACCCGTTCGCCAAACGCGCCGGCATCTTCGCGACAATCGCGGCCATCTGCACCGCCGCAATCGGCGTCGGCGCAGCGCTGCTCCCGGCGCGCGCGATCGCGCCCATCGCGCGACCCGACGCATCGGTCTATTCGGCGGCAACAATCGCCCGCGGCCAACAATTGGCGGCGCTCGGCAATTGCGCGGAGTGCCACACCACGGTTCGAGGCGCGCTCAATGCCGGCGGTCGTGCGCTGCAAACGCCGTTCGGCACGATCTACTCGACCAACATCACGCCCGATGTCGAGACCGGCATCGGCGCCTGGTCCTACCCCGCCTTCGAGCGCGCGATGCGCGACGGGCTGCATCGCGACGGACGGCAGCTCTATCCTGCCTTCCCCTACACGCATTTTTCGAAGACCAGCGAGGCCGACCTGCAGGCGCTCTATGCCTACCTGATGGCGCAGCCTGCGGTGCGCGCGACACAGCCTGCGAACACGCTCGCCCTCCCTTTCAATCTTCGGCCACTGCTCGCGGGATGGAACGCGCTGTTTCATGAGGCGGGTGAATTCAAGCCCGATCCCGTGAAGTCGGGGCTTTGGAATCGCGGCGCCTATCTGATCGAAAGCCTCGGCCATTGCAGCGCCTGCCATTCGCCGCGCAATGCGCTCGGTGCCGAGCAGCGCGGGGCCTATCTCGCCGGCGGCTTTGCCGAGGGCTGGGAAGCGCCGGCGCTGACCTCGCTCTCCCGCGCACCGATCCCGTGGAGCGAGGACGAGCTGTTCGCGTACTTGCGCACCGGCCATTCCCGCTATCATGGCGTCGCGGCCGGCCCAATGGCGCCGATCGTCCGGGACCTCAAGGCCCTGCCTGACCAGGACATCCGCGCGATGGCGGTCTATCTCAATTCGTTCAATGACACCGCGAGCGACCGAGAAACGCAAGATGCGCTCGCAACGAAACTCGAGAACGCGACGCAAGTCACCGTGGCCGCCTCCACCGGCGCGCGGCTCTATCAGGGCGCCTGCGCCGTCTGCCACGAGGTCGGCGGCCTGCCGCTGTTCGGCAGCAGGCCCTCGCTCGCGCTCAACAGCAATCTGCACAGCGCGACCGCGGACAATCTCGTGCAGGTCATCCTGCACGGCATCACCGAACCCGTCTCCAGCGATCTCGGCTACATGCCTGCCTTCAAGGGCAGCATGAGCGACGCGCAGATCGAGGAGCTCGTCACCTTCCTGCGCAAGCAGTTCGCGCCGGACAAGGCGGCCTGGACCGGCGTGCGCGAGACGATCGCGCGCGCACGCGCATCCGCAAATTAGCCGTGCTTCTTGATCTCCACCGGCGGCGTGCCGTGGGTGTGGAACGACTCGATCGTCTTCAGGCCCCAGGCTTGGCCTTTCTTGCGCTCCTCCTCGGTCCACACGATCGGCTTCCAGTCCGGCGCGAGGATGAGACGTGCCCCGGCATTGGCGACCTCGACGCGGTTGCCGCCGGGTTCGTAGACATAGAGGAAGAAGGTCTGCTGGATCGCGTGCTTGTGCGGGCCGGTCTCGATATGCACCCCGTTCTCCAGGAAGATATCTGCCGCGCGAAGAATCTCCTCGCGGCTGTCGAGCGCGTAGGTGACGTGGTGGAAGCGACCGGGCGTGCCGGAATGATCGAGTGAATAGGCGAAGTCGTAGCTCTTGTTCGACATCGTCAGCCACATTGCGGCTTCACGGCCGTCGTTGAGCACGATCTGCTCGGTGAGACGGCAGCCGAGATAATTCTCGAAGAACTCGCGGTTGGCCTTGATATCGACGGCGAGGCAGTTGAGATGGTCGAGCCGGCGGACGTTGACACCGCGCGCCGGAAAACGCTGCGCCTGGTTTTTCAACGCGGGCTTCAGTTCCGGCGGCGCCTGGTACCATCCGGTTTCGTAATAGAGCTCGACGATGTGGCCATCAGGATCGCGGCAGCGAAAGGTCGGCCCCTGCCCCATGTCGCCATCGATCCAGCCGATGTCGAAGCCGGAGCCCTTCAGCGCGGCGACGCGGCGCTCCAGCGCTTGCTGGCTGCGCGCGCGCAGCGCCATGTGCTCCATGCCCGACGTCTTCGACGCCGTGAGCTTGAGCGAATAGCGCTCGTAATCGTCCCAGCCGCGCAAATAGACCGACTCGCCCTTCTGCCCGCTGACGGTCATGCCCATGACATCGACGAAGAACTTCAGGCTTTCGTCAGGCTTGGGCGTCAAGAGCTCCATGTGGCCGAGATGGGCGAGATCGAGGATCGGTTCGGGCTGCATGCTTTCCTCCAAACGTGGCCGCCAAGCGTGGCTGCGATCCGCGGCGCGCGCGACGCAAATGGCGCGCCCGGAGCGCTGGGGACGGCCTATTTGTACTAATGTACAAATGATTAGGTCTCGTCAACAAATCTGAGTCGAACCGGATGACCCGACGCGCAGGATGACAATTGTTCCCCGCGCGTCGCGCCTGATGCCCGAATGGTAAAATATTCCCTAAGACCGCGGCGCCATCCCAACGAACTTAGAAATTACAGCATTTTCCCGAGGCTTCCGCCCACAACTATGTATTGGCGACACGGCTCCCGGCCGAATTACGGTGGATTTAACGAAGCGGCCGCGCCTGCGGCTTAACCGTTTGTGCAGCGACGGCCACGCATAGTCCGGATCAAATCCCTTGCTCTTGCCAGGTTCATTGATCGTGACATCCTTTGGACGCGTGATTTCGGTTCGCGGATCGCTCGCCCGGGTCGGGCTTCTGGCGGAAGGCCGGATGCCGATCTCGGAGGTTCGGGCGACCGTCGGCCGTTTCGTCAGTATCCGCTGCGCCAGCTCGGTCATCGTCGCGATGATCACCGAGGTCTCCTGCGAAAACCTGTCGAGCACCGACAATTACATCGCGATCGCCTCGGTCGACCTGCTCGGCGAGATCCTCAACGCCGCCGACAAGGCCAAATTCCAGCGCGGCGTGACCAACTATCCGACCATCGGCGATGCCGCTGACCTCATCACGAGCCAGGAGCTGCGGACGATCTACGCGCCGACCGGGTCGGACCAAATCAATGTCGGCTTCCTCCAGCAGGACCGCTCGGTCGTCGCCTATGTCGACGTCGAGGAAATGCTGTCCAAGCACTTCGCGGTGCTTGGATCGACCGGCGTCGGCAAATCGACCGGCGTCTCGCTCCTGCTCAACGAGATCTTGAAGGCGCGCCCGAACCTGCGCATCTTCCTGCTCGACGTGCACAACGAATATGGCCGCTGCTTCGGCGATCGCGCGCTGGTGCTCAACCCACGAAACCTGAAGCTGCCGTTCTGGCTGTTCAACTTCGAGGAAATCGTCGACGTGCTGTTCGGCGGCCGCGCCGGCGTGCCCGAGGAGCTCGACATCCTCGCCGAGGTGATCCCGCTCGCCAAGGGCGTCTACACCCAGTACCAGAACGCCGACCGCATCGGTCTCAAGCGGATCGATCCCAAGCAGATCGGCTACACCGTCGACACGCCGGTGCCCTATCGCCTGGTCGACCTGCTGTCGCTGATCGACGAACGCATGGGCAAGCTCGAGAACCGCTCCTCGCGCATCATCTATCACAAGCTGATCTCGCGCATCGAGGCCGTCCGCAACGACCCGCGCTACGCCTTCATGTTCGACAACGCCAATGTCGGCGGCGACACCATGGCGGAGGTGATCAGCCATCTGTTCCGCCTGCCCGCCAACGGCAAGCCGATGACGGTGATGCAGCTCGCCGGCTTCCCGGCCGAGGTCATCGATTCCGTCGTCTCGGTGCTGTGCCGCATGGCTTTCGACTTCGGCCTGTGGAGCGACGGCGTCTCGCCGCTGCTGTTCGTCTGCGAGGAAGCGCACCGCTACGCCTCCGCCGACCGCAACATCGGCTTCGGCCCGACCCGCAAGGCGGTGTCGCGCATCGCCAAGGAGGGCCGCAAATACGGCGTCTATCTCGGCCTCATCACGCAGCGCCCCGCAGAGCTCGACGCCACCATCATCTCCCAGTGCAACACGCTGTTCACGATGCGTCTTGCCAACGACCGCGACCAGGCGCTGCTCCGCGCCGCCGTGTCGGACGCGGCCGCGAACCTCCTGTCCTTCGTGCCCTCCCTCGGCACCCGCGAGGTGCTGGCGTTCGGCGAAGGCGTCGCGCTGCCGACGCGGCTGCGCTTCAAGGAGGTGCCGCCGCACCAATTGCCGCGCGGCGAAGCCACCATCTCGAGCGTGCCCTCGGTCACCTCCGGTCACGACATGCATTTCGTCAGCGCCGTGCTCGAACGCTGGCGCGGCGCCACCTCGCAGCGTGACGTGCCGAACGATCCGGTTTTCGCGGCACCGCCTGCCAAGACGATGTCCAGCCTCGAAGCCCCGATGCTGCAACCATCGATGGGCCTCGATCCCGACCGCTTCTCGCTGCTGAAGAAGCCGTTGCGGTAAGGCCGCGCTCGCGCTTCAAGCACACTGCCATGCCCCGCGACCCGGCTACGCCAAGGCTTCGCCGAGGTTGTGGTCTAGGGGCGCCGAAGCTTTAGCGTAGGCGGCAGGCGGGGCATCCCGTACGCCGCAGCTTCTCGGTTCAATCACACCCGCCTCTGGAATACTGGATCGCCCGATTAAATCGAGCGATGACAGCCAGGATGTGGCACGTTGAGACGGCCGCCCGCATCGATTATGTTTGCCGGACCAAGCCGCGCTGTCGACCCGGCTGGCGAATTTCACGGGCATGCGACCGAACGAGGAGTTCTATCTGATGGGACGACTGCCGAAGAAGTGACCGACCGGCTATGACCGAACTCGACTGGCCCGAAATCCTGCTGCGTCTCGGCAGCGCCACGCTCGCTGGCAGCGCGATCGGCCTGAATCGCGATCTGCAAGGTAAGCCGATCGGACTGAAGACGCTCGGCATCGTCGGGCTCTCCACCGCGGCCGTCGTGCTGCTCGCCGTCGAGTTCGCCGAGCCCGGCAGGATCAACGATGCGGCAAGTCGGGTGATCCAGGGCATCCTGACGGGGATCGGCTTCCTCGGCGCCGGCGTCATTGTCCACGAGAGCAAAGGTTTTCGCGTGAGTGGCCTGACCAGTGCGGCCTGCACGTTCCTCGCCGCCTGCCTCGGCATTATCTGCGGCGCCGGACAATGGAAGATCGTCGCAGCCGCGCTGGCGCTCGCCTTCGTTCTGCTGACGGTCGGCCGCCCCGTCGAGAGCTGGCTGCACCGGATCCTCGGTGGCAAGGACGAGTCGCACGAAGCGGCCTCAGAGCAGGGGCCTGAACGCAGCGCTTAGGCGGCTCCGGCTAACCTCGCACTCTCCGCGCCGCTCAGGTCTTGCGCCGCAGGCTCCAGAGACTCCCGGCGAGCAGGACGGCGGTCACGAGCAGGATGGCGACGAAGGTCTGGATGATGGTGAAGTTCAGCGCATCCCGCGCGACGAACAGCGCGGTGATGGCTCCGGCGACAACAAACAGAATGCGAAGGATCAGGCTCATCGCCGCGTCTCCGGGTCGGCATGATCCGGAGCCCACTAGCCTTGCGCATTGGACACAATGCGTGTTCGCCCCTCATGCATCGTGACCCTAGCGGCCTGCGCCAGACAGGATTTGCGACATATCAAGGACCCGCGCGCCGTCAGGACGCAGGACTAAGGACCCGCGGATGCGGCTCGCCGCCGCTCTCCAGCGCGCGAGGCCCGAACTGATCGCGCGACCGATGCGTTGCGTGCGGCTGCGAAGCGCTATGCCGCTAGTGCTTTGCCATCAACTCGAGTGCCGGAGCAAAGCGCTCGGCGAACGTCAATGTCTTGGCGTGGTGAACTGCGGCAAACGAGGCCGAAACCCCTGCTGACGCGAGGGCGAGCAAGGCAACAGCGAAAAACAGACGGCGCATTCCTGCCTCCTGTGTGAGCCCGATTGCCTCAAAAAATGGGACGGCTCTGTTTCAGGAGCGCTTCATGCGGGCGGAAAATGATTTCGCTCAAGAGGCTGTGATGAGGTCCGGATTGCGGTACCTCATGCGGTACAGATGCGCGCCTAATCATCGTCCGCCGGCCCGCACCAGCCGGGCAGATAGATCGCATCCTTGCTTCTCGCCGAGGACAGGGCCTTCTCGAGCGCCTTGTCGAAATCGGCATCGATCACCTTGCGCGAGAGTTTTCGGCGCAGATAGTCGGCCCACAGGAATTCGGAGAACGGCGTCGTATCCTTGGCGAAGCCGCCGATGCGGCGGAGCTCGCCGGCGAGGCTGCGGAACGGGTCATCCTTGAGGTCGGCCACCGATTTCGGCAGGTCGCGGAACGGCCGCCTTTCGCCCTTGGCGTCATACGGATAGACCCAGCGCTTGTTGTCCATGACGCCCCAGAAGGCCTCGCGCTCGACCATTCTGAGGTCGCCAACGATGGTCACCAGCACGTCCTTGACGCCCTCGTCATGCAGCGCGCGGCCGAGATGATGATGGTCGATCACGTAATAGCGCAGGTCCGGACCGTAGACGACGGGGATCATGTGCTTGCCGAGCAGGTCGGCCTGCTTGTTGCTGTCGCGCTGGCGCCAGCGCTTGCGCTTCTCCTTGACCTCGCGCATGCCGACCGTCATCTGCGTCGGCCGAAGCGACAGGATCGGGACTGGATGCACTCTCGGCTCGCGCGTATTGGTCATGGTCGAACGGTCCCTTGCAATTGGTGGAAACAGGTTCCCTGGACTATGCCATGGTCCGTGGGGAGGCAAAATGCGTCGGGCTGCAGGCGGAGATCACAAGCCGATGTGGACGCGGGCATGAGCTCCGTGGCCGTTGTTGCAACGCAATCCGCGCATTCCTGACCGCGTCGCGGCCGGCTTTTTGACAGCGCCTATGCAGAATAGTGCGAACAGGAAATGCAGCTACGCGTTGAGAAGATTTTCTGCAACAGGTTCGTCGTGTGTGCTATCTAAAAATCGCTGCTTCGGAGTGATCCCCCGCCCCATGACAACCCAGCGGCCCATAAGCTCTGATGACGAGCACCGGGTGCTCCAGTTCAGGCCGCGCACCTCGCCTTCCCCGGTGGTTCGCCGGGGCAACGGCACCGTGCAGCAATTGCGCGCACCCGAGCCACTCGACCTGACCCGCTACGAGCAGCCCCGCACAGAGCCGGACGATTTCCGCCACCGCATGCTCGCCAATATCGCAGCGCTCGCCTTCACCATTGCGCTGACCGCGATCGGGATCTGGCTCGCCGTGAGCATCGCCGACCTGCGCCGGACCCAGGATTGCGTGCTGATGGGCCGCCGCGACTGCGTCAAGATCACGACGCCGCACATCTAGGCCCGGCTCGCCGCCCATCCCTCGGCGGACGGGCTGTGGCGGGCATCCCCAGCCCTGTCTGCTCGCCTACCCGGCTCCATTGAACTCAGGGCGGCGCTCCGATATACGGGCTTTCGACCCGGCCAGAGGGGGGTTTGAGGGCGTCATCAGGGGCGCGATGCCCACCCACCGCGCCACTCTGGAAATCTGACAAATACCTGCAATATATCAAAGGCTTAGTGATGTCTTCCACATTCGATCAGGTCGCCACGATCATCGCTGAAACCTGCGACATCCCGCGCGACACGATCACGCCGGATAGTCATGCCATCGATGATCTCGGCATCGACAGCCTCGATTTCCTTGATATCGCCTTCGCAATCGACAAGCAGTTCGGCATCAAGCTGCCGCTGGAAAAGTGGACCCAGGAGGTCAACGACGGCAAGGCGACCACTGAGCAGTATTTCGTGCTGAAGAACCTGTGCGCGCGCATCGACGAGCTCGTCGCGGCCAAGGGCGCGAGCGCCTAAGCGCGCGGCCATGCAACTCGAATACTTCCACATGATCGATCGTATCGTCGACCTCAAGGTCGACGAAAAGACGATCGTCGTCGAGGCCCAAGTCCCGAAGGAGAGCACCGTCTTCGAGGGGCACTTCCCAGGTTATCCCTTGATGCCCGGCGTGCTCCTGATCGAATCGATGGCGCAAGCCTCCGGCTGGCTTCAGCTCGGCGTGTTCAAGTTCGAGCGCATGCCGATCCTGGCCGCCGTGAAGGAGGCCAAGGTCCGCGGTTCGGTCTACCCGGGCGATCTCATGAGCATCGAAGCGAGCCTTACCCATGAAGGCTCGGGCTATGCCATGACCGAAGCCAAGATCAGGGTCGGCGGCAAGCTGCGCGCAAACTCGGCACTCACCTTCACACTGATCCCCTTCCCCAATGCGGATATGCGCAGCTACATGGACGCGTTCGCCAAGCGCATCGGCTTTCCGCAACAGACTGTATCGCCATGACTGAGACTGCTTCGAAGCCCACCCAGACGGAAGTCTGGATCACCGGCATTGGCCTTGCCACCTCGCTCGGCGAAGGGCTCGACGCCAACTGGGCCGCGCTCCAGGAGAAGCGCATCAATGTCGACGAGAAGGGCTTTGCGCCCTACATCGTGCATCCCTTGATGCCGGTCTCTTTCGACAGCCAGATTCCGAAGAAGGGCGACCAGCGCCAGATGGAAGCCTGGCAGCGTATCGGCACCTATGCCGCGGGCCTTGCGCTCGATTCCGCCGGGATCAAGGGCAACAAGGACATCCTGTCGAAGATCGACATGGTGATCGCCGCCGGCGGCGGCGAGCGCGACCTCAACGTCGACACCGGCGTGCTCACGGCCGAGGCCAAGGGCGCCAACGCGCCCGGCTTCCTCAACGAGCGGCTGATGAGCGATCTGCGCCCCACCCTGTTCCTGGCCCAGCTTTCCAACCTACTCGCCGGCAACATCGCCATCGTCCATGGTCTCGGCGGCACCTCGCGCACCTTCATGGGTGAAGAGGTCGCCGGCGCCGACGCCGCCCGCATTGCGCTCGCGCGCATTGCCTCGGGCGAGAGCGACATCGCGTTGGTCGGCGGCTCGCACAATGGCGAGCGCAAGGACCTGCTGGTTCTCTACGAATTCGGCGACTTCAACCTGAAGGACAAGTTCGCTCCGGTTTGGGCGCGCAAGGACCATCCCGGCTTCGCGCTCGGTTCGGCCGGCGCCTTCCTGGTGCTGGAATCGCGGGCGCATGCAGAGGCGCGCGGCGCCAAGCCGTTCGCGAAGCTGTCGAGCGTCGTTGCCGACCTCGCCCGGCGCAAGCAGGGTGGCGACATGACTGCGACGCTGGAGAAGCTTTGGGAAAAGCTGCCCAAGCGCGCGGGCAAGGGCGCGATCATATCGGGCGCGACCGGCGCCGAGCCCGCGACCTCGGAAGAGCGCAGCTTCCTGAAGAACCATGCCGAGCTCCCGGTGCGCTCGACCGGCACGATGTTCGGTCACACCATGGAAACGCAATTCCCGCTCGGCATTGCCCTCGCCGCACTGTCGATCTCGCGCGGCGCGCTGTTCCCGCCGAATGATTCGACGGGGACCGAGATTGAAATGCAGGGCGCACCCACCCAGATCGTGGTGGTAGGGGCCGGACACTGGCGCGGCGAAGGCATGGCGCTGGTCGAGGCAGTGAGCTAGCTGAAGCGGGGAACGACATGACTGCACCACGCGACAAATTCGGGCGTCCCGTCGTCGTCGTCACCGGCATGGGCATCATGACCTCGCTCGGCGCCGGCAAGGCCGACAATTGGGCGAAGCTGGTCGCCGGCGAATCCGGTATTCGCACCATCACGCGCTTTCCGATCGACGGCCTCAGGACCACGATGGCCGGTACGGTGGATTTCGTCAGCGTCGATCCGTTCTCCTCCACCGCGCTCTCGGAGCGGATGGCCGAGCTGGTGACGGAGGAAGCGCTCGAGCAGGCCGGCATCGGCGCCAAGGCGGATTTCCCTGGTCCCCTCTTCCTCGCGGTTGCACCGGTCGAGGTCGAATGGCCGCAGCGTCGCGAACTCGGTCGCGCCGTCGGCCAGCTCGACATCACCTATGACGATCTGCTGCGCATTTCCGGCGGCGGCAAGTACAGCGCCTACCATCATCGCTTCATGTTCGGCTCTGTCGCCGCGCATCTCGCCGAGACGTTCGGCACCAAGGGCTCGCCGATCTCGCTGTCGACGGCCTGCGCCTCGGGCGCGACCTCGATCCAGCTCGGCGTCGAGGCGATCCGCCGCGGCGAGACAGACGCCGCGCTGTGCGTCGCGACCGACGGTACCGTGAACCCGGAAGCGCTGGTGCGCTTCTCGCTGCTTTCGGCGCTGTCGACCCAGAACGATCCGCCGCAGGCGGCCTCCCGCCCCTTCTCCAAGAACCGCGATGGTTTTGTGATGGCCGAAGGCGCCGGCGCCCTGGTGCTCGAAAGCTACGAGGCGGCGACTGCGCGCGGCGCAAAGATCCTCGGCGTGATCGCCGGCTGCGGCGAGCTCACCGATTCCTTCCATCGCACCCGCTCCTCGCCCGACGGCAAGCCGATCATCGGCTGCATGAACAAGACGCTGGCCGATGCCGGCATGACGCCGGACCAGATCGACCACATCAACGCGCACGGCACCTCGACACCCGAAAACGACAAGATGGAGTTCAACACGACATCGGCCGTGTTCGGCGAGCTCGCGCAGAAGATTCCGGTCACCTCCAACAAGTCGATGGTCGGCCACACCATCTCGGCGGCAGGCGCGGTCGAGGCGATCTTCTCGCTGCTCACGCTCGAGCACCAGCGCATCCCGCCGACGATCAACTACGAGACCCCGGATCCGACAATCCTGTTCAACGTCGTCGGCAACAAGGCGCGCGATGCCCGCGTCACTGCGGTGATGTCGAACTCGTTTGGCTTCGGCGGCCAGAACGCCTCGCTGATCCTGACTCGCGAACCGGCCTGACCGGACGCATGGCGCTGCTGACTGCGAGGACGAAAGCCCGCGCGCGGGAGGCTGCCAAATCGATCGGAGGCAGCCTGATCGGCGCCGCCACGGTCGGCCTGCTGCGCACCACGCGCTATTTCGATCCGGCCAAGACCTCGGATTTTTTCGCACGCGTCGTGAAAATGATCGGGCCGCGCCTGCGCGAGCATCGCATCGGCCGCGCCAACCTCACCGCGGCCTTCCCCGAGAAGTCGCCGGAAGAGATCGAAAATATCCTGATGGGCGTGTGGGACAATCTCGGCCGCGTCGGCGCCGAGTTCGCCCATATCGACCATGTCTGGGATTATGACCGCGATCACCCGGAAAAGAGCCGGATCGAATTGTCGCCGCGCAGCATCGAGTTGTTCGACCAGATCCGCGACGACGGCAAGCCTGCGCTGATCTTCGCCGCGCATCTCGCCAACTGGGAATTGCCGGCGCTCGCCGCCGTCGCGCATGGGCTGGATACCGCGATCCTCTATCGCCGGCCGAACATCGCCTCTGCCGACCGCATCATCCAGGAGATGCGTCAGGTCAACATGGGCACGCTGATCCCTGCGGGGCGCGACGCGCCGCTTCGCCTTGCGCAGGCGCTGAAGGACGGCAAGCACGTCGCCATGCTGATCGACCAGTACCTCACCGCCGGCGTCGAGGTCACCTTCTTCGGGCGCAAGACCCGCGCCAACCCGATGCTGGCCCGCCTGCTGCGCCAGATCGAATGCCCGATCCACGGCGTCCGCATCATACGCCTGCCCGGTGGCCGCTTTCGCGGCGAGCTGACCGAGGAGATCAAACCGGTCCGCGATGCTGACGGCAAGATCGACATCCAGGGTACGACGCAGGCGATCACGAGCGTCGTGGAAAGCTGGGTGCGCGAGCATCCCGAGCAGTGGCTGTGGTTGCATAGAAGGTGGCGGTAGGCGCGGACGTTACTTGGCAAGAGGTCGCATTCGGACTCGACCGGGCTCGATCACCGAGAAATGTCCCGCCCAATCGTCACGACCCAAGACCAGATCGGCGATCACTTTGCCGATCCGCCCAGGAGCAGGCGGAGGAACACGCAAGAGCACGATGCCGCATGTGGAGGGAAGCGAAGACGCTTTCGCCAGCTCCCCAAAATCCTTGTCGAAGGTGAGCAAGATTCGTCTTTCTTTCGACGCTTGCGCCAACACTTCGTGGTCGCTGCTGCCGGGTGCAGACGTCCTGATCCAGACGACATCATGACCAGACGCACGAAGTGCGGCTACTGCGGAACCAGGAAAATTCTCATCGGCCAGGAAGCGCATCTCAGGCAGCGCTTGGATGAACCCTTTCGACACTCAGCGAATCGCGTGCGTAAGCCAGGCACGCAAGAATGTCGTCGCGTGAAATGCCGGGGTAATTGGCCAAGATGTCGGCCTCGCTCCAGCCGTCCGCCATCAACCCAATGATGAACTCCACCGCAATGCGCGTCCCGGTGATCACCGGCTTGCCGGCAAGCACATCAGGCGCAAGCGAGATGCGAGGATGATCCGTCATTGCTCAAGGCCTAGTCTGTTCAGCTGAGGCAGATAATACACCAATTCGGGCGGGATAGCGAATTTGGAACCTGCCTTTCGATCTACCTTCCCGTCTTCACCTTGGTCCAGAGCCTATTGATGATGCGCTGGGTCGCCGGCTCGCGCGCCGTGATGACGAACAGTTTTGAGAGCGTCGCCTCGTCCGGATAGATGTTCTTGTCGTTCAGGATCTTCGGATCGACCAGCTTCTGGCTGGCGAGGTTGCCGTTGGCGTAGGACAGGAAGTCCGAGTTCTTGGCGGCGACGTCGGGCCGGTAGAGATAGTTGATCAGCGCGTAGGCCTCATTGATGTTCTTGGCATCCGCGGGGATCGCAAAATTATCGAAAAACATCTGCGCGCCCTCCTTCGGGATCGCATAGCCGATCTCGACGCCGCTCTTGGCTTCGGCGGCGCGGGCGCGGGCCTGCATGATGTCGCCGGACCAGCCGACCACGAAGCAGATCTCGCCGGTGGCGAGTGCGCTTAGATATTCGGAGGAGTGGAACTTGCGCACGGACGGGCGGACCTTGGCGACGGCGTCGGCGGCCTTCTCGAGGTCGGCCTGCTTGGTCGAGTTCGGATCGAGCCCGAGATAGTTCAGCGCCGCCGGAAAGATGTCGTCGGCGGAGTCGAGCATGTGCACGCCACAGTCTTTGAATTTGGCGAGGTTCTCCGGCTTGAAGACGATGTCCCAGCTGTCGATCTTCGCGTCCGGTCCCAGGATCTGCTTCACCTTGGCGACGTTGTAGCCGATGCCCGTCGTGCCCCACATGTAGTTGGCGGCGTAGACATTGCCGGGATCGTAGGTCGCAAGATGCTTGGTCACCATCGGCCAGGCATTGGCGAGGTTCGGCAGCTTCGACTTGTCGAGCTTCTGGAAGATGTTGGCCTTGATCTGGCGCTGCAGGAAATAGGCGGTGGGCACCACGACGTCATAGCCGGACTTGCCGGCCATCAGGCGTGTCTCCAGCGTCTCGTTGGCATCGAAGGTGTCGTAGACCACCTTGATGCCTGTCTCCTTGGTGAAGGCCTCAAGGACATCCGGCGCCATGTAGTTGGACCAGTTGTAGAAGTTGACGACCCGCTCCTCGGCCTTGGCGGGAGCGGAGAGCAACGTCAGCGCTGCGGCGATTGCAAGACCGAGGCAAAGCCTGGAGCGGCCGACGTTTGTCATCTCAAATCTACCTCTTGCGGCCGCGCACCGCGTCCGACAGCCGCTCCAGTGCGGTGTCGAGGGTCTCGTCCTTCTTGGCAAAACAGAAGCGCACCACGGATGTCACCGGGTCCTGCTCGTAGAAGGCCGAGACCGGGATCGCCGCCACCTTGTAATCCCTGACGATCCGCCAGCAGAACTCGGTGTCGCTCTCGTTGAGTCCGAGCGGCGACAGGTCGACGGTGAGGAAGTAGGTGCCTTGCGACTTCAGCACGGGGAAGCCGAGGCTCTCCAGCCCCCTGGTCAGACGGTCCCTGCTCCGCGTCAAATCCTTGCGCATCGACAGGAAGTAGTCGTCGGATTTGCCGAGGCCGTAGGCGACGGCGGCCTGCAGGTTCGGCGCGGTGGTGAAGGTCAGGAACTGGTGCACCTTGGCAGCGACGCGCAACAGGGGCGGCGCGGCGCAGACGAAGCCGATCTTCCAGCCCGTCAGCGAGAAGATCTTGCCGGCCGAGCCGACCTTGATGGTGCGCTCGCGCATGCCGGGAATGGTGATCAGCGGGATGTGCTTGTGCTCGTCGAAGGTGACGTGCTCCCAGACTTCGTCGCAGATCGCGATGACGTCGAACTCCTGGCAGTAGCGCGCCAGCAGTTCGAGGTCCTCGCGCGGATACACCACCGCGGAGGGATTCAAGGGGTTGTTGAACAGCACCGCCTTGGTCTTTGAATTGAAGACGCTTTTCAGCATGTCCTCATTCAACCGCCAATGCGGCGGCTCGAGGCGGACGAGGCGCGGAATGCCGCCGGCCTGGCGGATGATCGGCAAATAGGAATCATAGACCGGCTGGAAGCAGACCACCTCGTCGCCAGGCTGGACCACCGCGAGAATCGCCGAGGTCAGCGCCTCGGTGCCGCCGGAGGTCACCATCACCTCGCTCATCGGATCGAGCTTGAGCCCGTGCCAATGGCCGTAATGGGTCGCGATCGCCTGGCGCAGCTCCGGCAGGCCCATCATCGAGGGGTACTGATTGTAGCCGTTCAGCGAGGCCTCGGCCGCGGCGCGGCGGATGTCCTCGGGGCCGGGATCGTCAGGAAAGCCCTGGCCGAGATTGATGGCGGCATTGTCGCGCGCGGCCTGCGACATCGCCTCGAAGATGGTGACGGGAAGGTCGGCGAAGACCTTGTTCAGCGAAGAGCTCTTGGTCATCGGGTGGGTTAGCCACCGACCTTGCTGGGAAGACCGGCCGCCTTCCAGCCCAGCATGCCGCCGGCCAGATGCTTGTCGTAAGGCAGGCCCGCCGCCTGCGCGGCCAGCGAGGCCGTCACCGAGCGTTTGCCCGAGCGGCAGGCGAACACGACCTCCTTGCCTTGCGGATCAGGGATCGCCTTGGGATCGAAGGTCGAGAGCGGAACCACGACGCCATAGGGATAGGCTTCGGCCTGAACCTCGTTCGGCTCACGGACATCGACAAGCAGATAGCGCCCTTCCGCGACACCTTTGGAGACCTCGTCCGGGGTCAGATCCTGTACCTGATTTGCCACATCATCCTCCAACGTCGCAGGCATATACCGGGGCGCCCCCGGCCGGCGGGCAACCTCGCCTCTCGGGACGCGAAAATCAAGCGCTACAAAGGCTTGAGCCGCGCGGCGCAAGTTAAAGCTAAATCGCAGCGACTTGAAGTGCGGGTTTCAGATGCTGGAAGCTCCTGCTTCAACTGCCGCCACGCATTCGGTGTCATTCCCCGCGAAGGCGGGGAATCCAGTACGCCGCGGCTCCTCGGTTCTAGCCGCACCGTCTCTGGAATACTGGATCGCCCGGTCCAGTGCGCAAGTGCGCACAAGGCTGGGCGATGACAGCGCGGACGAGGCGCCAGCTCAGACGCTAGATCGTCACCTGCGTGCCGACCTCGACCACGCGGCCTGAGGGGATCTGGAAATAGTCAGTGGCATCGTTCGCCGAGCGGCTCAGCGAAATGAACAGCCGGTCCTGCCAGCGCGGCATACCGGAATGCGCGGCGGGCTTCAGCGCCCTCCGCGACAGGAAGAACGAGGTCGACATGATGTCGAACTGCCAGCCGAGCTTGCGGGCGATCGCCAGCGCCTTGGGCACGTTGGGCGATTCCATGAAGCCGAACTTCAGCGTCACCTTGGAGAAGGTCGGCGAGATCTGCTCCAGCCTCACCCGCTCGGCCGGGTCGATGCGCGGGGTCTGCGCGGTCTCGATGGTGAGAATGACGTTCTTCTCGTGCAGCACCTTGTAGTGCTTCAGACTATGCATCAGCGCGGTCGGCGCGCTGAGCGGGTCCGAGGTCAGGAACACGGCGGTGCCCGGCACGCGCTGGGGCGGCCGCTTCTCCAGCATTGCCACGAGGTCGGCAAGCGGGAACTCGAGCTTGCGTGACTTATCGAACAGCAGCCGGCTGCCGCGCCGCCACGTATACATCAGGAGGATCATGAGCGCGCCGAGCGCCAGCGGCACCCAGCCGCCCTCGAACACCTTCAAGAGGTTCGCAGTCAGGAAGGTCAGATCGAGGAACAAGAACGGCGCGATCAGCGCGCCAGCGGCGAGCGACGACCACCGCCACCCCTTCCAGATCACCACAAAGCCCATCATCGCGGTGACCACCATGGTGCCGGTAACGGAGATGCCGTAGGCCGACGCCAGCGCGCTGGAGGAGCGGAACAGGAGCACCAGCAGCACCACCGCGACCAGCAGCAACTGGTTGATGCGCGGGATGAAGATCTGGCCGGAATGGGCTTCCGACGTATGGCGAATTTCGAAGCGCGGCAGCAGCCCAAGCTGGATCGCCTGGCGCGTCAGCGAATAGGCACCGGTGATCACCGCCTGGCTCGCGATCACGGTCGCCATGGTGGCCAGCACGACCATGCTGCCGCGGAAAAAGCCTTGCGGAAACAGCTGGAAGAACGGGCTGACGATCGCGCCGGGATCGCCGAGCACGAGAGCGCCCTGCCCCAGATAGTTCAGTGCCAGCGACGGCAGCACGATGAACAGCCAGGCGGTCTGGATCGGTCGCTTGCCGAAATGGCCAAGGTCGGCATAGAGCGCCTCGGCGCCGGTCACAGCCAGAAACACCGCACCCAGCGTGATGAAGCCGATGATGCCATGGTGCAGCATGAATGACACGGCGTAGAGGGGGTTCAACGCGAGCAGCACCTGCGGCTGCTGGATAATCGGATGGATCGCCGCCGCCGCGAGGACTGCGAACCAGACGCACATGATCGGCCCGAAGAACGCCGCAACGCGCGCCGTGCCGCGTGACTGCACGGCGAACAGACAAACCAGGATCACGACGGTCAGCGGAACGATGTAAGGCTCGAACGTCAGGGTGACGTCCTTCATGCCTTCGATCGCCGACAGCACCGAGAGCGCTGGTGTGATCACGGCATCGCCGTAGAACAGGGCGCCGGAGATGATGCCGAGTAGGACAATGGTCGCCCCGCCCGTGCCGACCGCGCGCTGGGCCAGTGCCATCAGCGCGAGCGTGCCGCCCTCGCCATTGTTGTCGGCGCGGAGCAGGATCACGACATATTTGAGCGTCACCACGATGATGAGCGCCCACAGGATCAGCGAGAGCACGCCGAGCACCGCCGCAGGCGTCGGCACCCCCTCCGCGCCTGAGGCGGCCATCACCGCCTCGCGGAATGCGTAGAGCGGGCTGGTGCCGATGTCGCCATAGACGACGCCGATGCTGCCAAGCGTCAGCGCGCCGAAGCCGGCTGTGGTGTGGGCGTCGCCATGCCCGTTGGCCGCCGCCGTCTCCGGGGCGGGAACTGCTACGTCACTGGTCATGGGAGAGCCCGATGGCCTCAAAATGCTTCACTGCACAACGGCGGAAGAGCGCGCGGGCTTATAGTCCTGCGCTGCTGGCATAGCCTAGCCCGATTCTGGGCCCTTACCATGCAAATTAGCATAGGTCCGCCAATTGCGGTCAAATGGTGACTTGGGTGCCGACTTCAACCACCCGCCCGGTGGGAATTTGGAAATAGTCGGTAGCGTCATTGGCGGACCGGCTCAGCGCAATGAAGAGATGGTCCTGCCAGAGCGGCATGCCCGATTGCGCCGAGGCCTTCAGCGACCTCCGCGACACGAAGAACGACGTCGACATGATGTCGAACTGCCAACCCTGCTTGCGCGCGATCGCGAGCGCCTTGGGCACGTTCGGCTGCTCCATGAAGCCGAAGCGCAGGCGGACCTTCGAGAATTTGTCGCTGATCTTCTCCATGCGGAACCGCTCCGACAGGTCGACCCGCGGCGTATGCGCGGTCTCGATGGTCAGGATCACGTTGTGCTCGTGCAGCACCTTGTTGTGCTTGAGATTGTGCAGCAGCGCGGTCGGCACGAAGGCAGGGTCGCTGGTCAGGAACACCGCGGTGCCCTTGACGATGTGCGGCGGCCGCTTCTCCAGGCTCCGGATCAGATCGTCCAGCGGCACCTCGATCCGGCGCGTCTTCTGGATCAGGATTCCCGAGCCGCGCCGCCAGGTCCAGATCGTCCCCGCCATGAGCACGCCGAACAGCAGCGGCACCCAGGCGCCTTCGAGCAGCTTGAGCAGGTTGGCGCTGAAGAAGCTCATATCGACGACGACGAAGGGCACGATGACGGCAGCGGCAGTGGCGGCGCGCCAGTTCCACAATTTCCAGATCACGATGAAGCCCATGATGCCGTCGGCGACCATGGTGGTGGAGACCGCGATGCCATAGGCCGAAGCCAGATTGCTGGGGGTGTGGAACAGCAGCACCAGCAGCATCACGCCGATCAGCAGCAACCGATTCACGCGCGGCAGATAGATCTGGCCAGCGTGAGTCTCGGAGGTGTAGCGCACCTCGAAGCGTGGCAGCAGGCCGAGCTGCACCGCCTGATAGACCAGCGAATAGGCGCCGGTGATCACCGCCTGGCTCGCGATCACCGTGGCGGCGGTCGCAAGCCCGACCAGCGGCAGCACCAGACCTTCAGGCACCATGCGATAGAAGGAATGCTCGATCGCGCTGGGATCGGACAGCACCAGCGCGCCCTGCCCGAAATAGTTGATCAAGAGCGCGGGCAGCACGAAGAACATCCAGGCCGACTGGATCGGCTTGCGGCCGAAATGCCCGAGATCGGCATAGAGCGCCTCGCCGCCGGTCACCGCCAGGAACACGGCGCCGAGCGTCACAAGGCCAATCGTGCCGTGCGACAGCAGGAATTGCAGCGCGTAGTAGGGATTGATCGCTGCCAGCACCGAGGGATCGTCGGCGATGTGGACGGCGCCCATCACCGCAAGGCAGGTGAACCAGACCACCATCACCGGCCCGAAGGCGGAGGCCACCAGCGCTGTACCCCTTCTCTGGACCGCGAACAGCAGCGCCAGGATGAGAACAGTGAGCGGCACGACATAGTGCTCGAACGCAGGGGTTGCGAGCTTGAGGCCCTCGACCGCCGAGAGCACCGATATCGCCGGCGTGATCATGGAATCGCCGATGAACATGGAGGCGCCGACCACGCCGAGCGCGAGCAGGAACCAGCTCCGTCGCCCCAGCGCGCGCTGGCCGAGCGCCATCAGCGAGAGCGTGCCGCCCTCCCCGTTGTTGTCGGCGCGCAGCAGCAGCAGGACATATTTGGCAGTGACGACAATCAGCAGCGCCCACAGGATCAGCGAGAGTACGCCGAGCACCATGACCCGTGAGACCGGCTCGCCATGGGCCGCGCCCCTGACGGCCTCATGGAATGCGTAGAGCGGCGAGGTGCCGATGTCGCCGAAGACGACGCCGATGCTCCCGAGCGTGAGGGACCAAAAGCCCGCGGTGACCGGCCCTTCCTGGGTCTCAGCCGATGTGATGCTCGCCGTCATGAGGGTGGAAAACGCTTCGTCCCTGAATTTGATCCGGCGCCTTTTGACGCTTCCGGCGTGCCTGTCAATCGGCACCCCACCTTAGCAGGCGCCGGGGCGGATGCTGTGACGGCGCGGCCACGCCGTCACCTGCGCAACGACATGCCTCAGGTAAGATGGTAGCGCAAGGGGCCTACGGCTTCAGATTCGGCGGCAGTGGCGGATCTTCGCGCATCAGGGTGATGGTCACCCGCCGGTTGGCTGCGAGCGAGGGATCGTCCGGAAACAGCGGCTGGGTGTCCGCCTTGCCGGAAACAGCGAAGATGTGCGACGGCGGCAGGCCCTCGCGTTCGAGGATCTGGCGCACGGCATTGGCGCGATCGGCCGACAGATCGAAAGCGCCGTAGTCGCTGCGGACCGGCACGAAACCCGCCGCGGTGTGGCCGGCGATGGAGACGCGCAGCGGCGTCGCCTTGAGCGGGACAGCGAGCTTCTCGACCAGGCGGCGGGTGCGGTCATACGGCACCTTGGAGCCGTCGGCGAACATCGAGCGGCCGTCCTGGTCGACGATCTCAAGGTTGAGGCCCTGCTTGGTCTCCTCGAACATGATGTGCTTGGACATCTCGGTCAGTTCCGGCATGTCCTGCAACGCCTGGCGCAGCGAGGCCGCAGCGAGCGCGAAATTGCGGTCGACCTTGATCTTCGCCCCCGAGGTTCGGTCGCGGTCCTCGTGGTCGGGCGTCGGCGTGTTGGAGGCATCCTCGGGCTGGATGTGGTCGACGTTCTTCAGCCGCGGACGGGTCGGCAGACCGTCGGACTCGACGATGCCGGCATAGCGCGCCTCGCTCTGCACGCCGAAGGCGTCGCGCATCGATCCGGCGACGATCTTCAGCTTGTTGGCATCCTGGGTCGAGAAGGCGACGAGCATCACGAAGAAGCTCATCATCAGGCCCATCAAGTCGGCGAAGGTCACGAACCAGCCGTGACCGCCGCCGTGGGCATCGCCGCGTTTCTTCTTGGCCATGGCCTAAATCCGGATGCGCGCGATCAGGCCGGCACCGGCTCACCCTCGGCGTGACGATGCTTCTCCGGCAGATAGGCCAGCAGCATTTCACGCACCAGGGTCGGGCTCTTGGAGTCGCGGATCATCAGGATGCCGTCGATGATCAGGGTGCGATTGGTCTCTTCATCGAGCAGCTTGCCGTGCAGCTTGTCGGCGATCGGCAGACAGAACAGGTTCGCCACCAGCGCGCCGTAGAGGGTGGCGAGCAGCGCGGTCGCCATGAACGGGCCGAGCTTGGAAGGGTCTGTCATGTTGGCGAACATCTGCACCATGCCGATCAGCGTGCCGATCATGCCGAAGGCCGGGGCGCAGTCGCCGATGGCACGGTAGATCTTGCTGCCCTCGTCCAGATGCATCAGGAAATTGTCGCGGTCGCGCTCGAGATTGTCGCGGATGAAGTCGAGGTCGTAGCCGTCAGCGACGTAGCGGATACCCTTGGCGAGGAAGGGCTCGTCGGTCTCGACCTTTTCCAGACCCACCGGGCCTTGCTTGCGGGCAATCTCGGCGATGCGGGCGAGCTCGTCGACGAGGTCGTGGGCCGACAGGCGGCTCATGGTGAAAGCGAATTTGGCGCCGAGCGGAAGGCCGTGCAGGAGCGCCGAGAGCGGGAAGCGGATCATGGTGGCGGAGATCGAGCCGCCGAAGATGATGATCATGGCATGTTCGGAGATGAACATGTGGAGATCGCCACCCATGAAGATCATCGCGGTGATGACGATGATGCCGGCCGTGAGCCCAACGCCCGTCATGATATCCATGGGAGACTCCAACGCGTACGCAACAACGGCCGTCCTGGCCGCTGGCGCGGCCCAACCCCGAACCGCAGCGGAAACCCTAGAGCGCCGCCCTTAAAGCCGCGTAAAGGTTAAGTCCGGACAGTGGGGTACGCCGTGCTGCAGGCGCTGCGATTGCCGGCCGGCGGCAGGAATCTCAACATTTCGCTAACCATAACCGGCCGCGCTAGCATGATCCGGAAAAGTGTGCAGCGGTTTTCCGAAAAGATCATGCTCAAACAATAACCTAAAGCGCGATGACGATTCATCCTGATCTCATCGCGCTTTAGGGCGATAGCCCCGTCAGCTCCAGGCTGAGCGCGCGCAGGCGCTTGCGTGCGTCGGCATCGTAGGCCTGCGGATTTGCGCGTGCCTCGTTCATGCCGTTGAAAAACAATCCGCTTCTATCAGCGACGTCGTCGCCCTCGACGAGGTGCAGGATCGCCGTACCGCCTTGCTCCACCGTAGACATCGGCGTGATGCCGCCGGCGCGCACCATCGTGGTGTTCATGTAGGTCGCGGGATGCAGCGCGTTCACGGTGATGCCAGTGCCCTTCAATTCCCGCGCCAGATCGATCGTGAACATGATCTGCGCGAGCTTGCTCTGCGCATAGGCGCGCGAGCCGCTGTAGCCCCTGGTGATCATGACGTCGTCGAAATCGATCGGGTGCTGTCCGAGCGAGGCGACGTTGACGATGCGCGACGGCGCCGCCGTCTTCAACAATGGCAGCACCAGATGGACGAGCAGGAAACCGGAGAGATAGTTCACGGCAAATCGCAGCTCGTGACCGTCGGCACTGACCTGCCGCTGCGGCCCGTCATTCTGCGAGCCAATGCCGGCATTGCTGACCAGGACGTCGAGGCACTGGTGATCACGCGTCACGGCCTCCGCCAGCGCACGCGTGCCCGACATCGATGACAGGTCGGCCTGGTAGAAAGTCGGCGCGACACCGCCGGGCTTGACGATCTCGTCGCTCAACGTCTTCGCACGCGCCGCGTCGCGGCCATGAATCAGGACGCTCGCACCTTCTTCAGCCAGCCGGCGCGCAACGTAGCGGCCGACGCCGTCGGTCGAGCCGGTGATCAGAACCGTTTTGCCCTTCATCCTCATTACGCGTCCTCCGACTGCGGCCCTGCGTCACATCGGTGACGCGTCATCATGCGGTATTCTCTGGCCGTGCGGCATGCTCCATCGCAGGAGCCGATTTGCCATGTTGACGTTGTTCAGTCTTCTCACCGCGCTGCCCGCGGTGTTAGCGCTCCACCTGCTCGAGCCGGAACTGGTTCTGCCGGCATTCAGCGTCCTGCTTTTTGTCGAGGCCGGCTTCGCCGTGATCGCGGCGCGCTTGATTCATCTCCCGGACAATGCGGACAACATCACCCTGTGGGATCTTGCCGGCGGCTTCACCCTGATCGGATGCGCCGCCGCGGTGTTCGGCGAGCCGGATCAGGCCGCCCTGCTTCTGACGGAACAAGGCGACCCACGGCCGGCATCGCCGCCGTAGGCCGCTTCGTCACGCGTTTAGTGAATCTCCGCCGAACGCTTCAGCGCGGCCTTCAGCTTCTCCAGCGAGAAGTCGGGACTGCGGGCGATCTCCAGGATCGGCGTCTCGCGGCGGCCGCAGAGCTCGGCGGCCTCGGGCAGCTTTGCCGCGACGTCGAGCGGGATCACGATGGCGCCGTGCTGGTCGGCATGGATCAGATCGTCCGACTTCACGGTCATGCCGGCGACGCGCACCTCACCGCCAAAGCTCTCGGCATGCACCCAGGCATGCGAGGGACCGATCGAGCCGGCGAGTGCCTGGAAACCAGGGGCCCATTGCGGGATGTCGCGGATCGAGCCGTCGGTGATGACGCCGAGACAGCCGAGCGCCTTGTGCACGTTGCTCTGCACCTCGCCCCAGAACGCGCCGTAGCCGACGTCAGGACCGTCGATGTCCTGGATCACCAAGATGCGCGGACCGTGGCCGGTGCCGACATATTCGTAATACTCGATGCGGCGCTTGGACTGCTCCTCGGCGGGAAGCGAGGATTTCAACACCGAGCGGATCGCAACCGTGCGGGCATAGCCGACGATCGGCGGCAAATCGGGGAACGGACAGACCAGCTGCTTGGTGGTGTAGCCGATCAGCCGTCGCTCCGGCGCCACGATCTCCATGGCATTGCAGATCGTCGGCGTGTCGTAGCGGCCCAGCGCTTCGAGGACGGAAGCGGGCAGCGGCCCGGTCGCGGAATTGGTCACGGCGTTCTCTCCCACATTGGCGGCCGCTGTTGGCGCGGTGCCGCCGGCACAGGGCGATATAGCCGAGATCAGGCTTCAACCCAACTCGGCGCGCCTCATGGCAGATATCCGCGTGTGGCCGCTTAGTGCAGCCGTCCGGGCCGGTCGTCGTCGTGCGGCGGCTCCGACAAATTCGCCAGCGTCGGTGCCGAAGGCGGTGACGGGACCTGGCCTCCCGCCGGCGCGGTGGTTTCCATCGCACGCGCCTGATCGCGGTAGGATTTGTAGCCGAGCGGCAGGCAGAGCAGATAAAGCACCGTGCCGATCGACAGCACGTGCCAGGGATAGGCGATCAAGATCGCAATAAAGACGATCACGGCGACGAACGCCGGCAGCACCAGCTCGGGCGGCACGCGCATGCGCTTGGTCTTGCCGGAGAACACCGGCAGGCGCGACACCATCAGGAAGGCGATAAGAAGCGTATAGGCCGCCGTTACCGCCGCCGGCCAGCGCCCGAGATCGAGGAACGCGACATAGATCGGCAGCAGCACGGTGATCGCGCCGGCCGGCGCCGGCACGCCGGTGAAGAAATTGGCGGCGAAGGCCGGCTTGTTGGGATCGTCCATGGTGGCGTTGAAACGCGCCAGGCGTAGACCGCCGGAGATCGCGAACACCATCGCCGCGATCCAGCCGGCATTGCCGAGTTCGTGCAGCTGCCAGAAATACAGCATCAGGCCGGGCGCCACGCCGAAATTGACGAAATCGGCGAGGCTGTCGAGCTCGGCGCCGAATTTGGACTGGCCCTTGATCATGCGCGCGATGCGGCCGTCGATGCCGTCGAGTGCCGCCGCGAACACGATGGCGTAGACGGCGAGCGACATCCGCCCCTCGATCGACAGCCGGATCGAGGTCAGGCCGGCGCAAATCGCCAGCAGCGTGATGACGTTGGGCACCAGCATCCGCACCGGAATCGGACGGAACCGTCGCCGGCGCGTGTCAGGATCTCTCAAATCGTAGGGCGTCATGGCTCGTCCTCACCTCAAGGCGAGATATAGCAAGCCGCGCTCCCCTCCGCCATTGCGGCGGAAGGGCCACATGCACCGACTATTGGTTAATTGGCGCGATAGCTGCGGCTCGGGTCATCCCCGGCAAGATCGGCCAAAATCGTCTCGCCGGCGATCGCGGTCTGCCCTTCGGATACCAGCGCCTTGGTGCCAACAGGCAAATAGACGTCGAGGCGCGAGCCGAAGCGGATCAGCCCGAAGCGCTCACCGGCACCGATCGCCTGCCCCTCCTTGACGAAGCAGACGATGCGCTTGGCCACGAGGCCGGCGATCTGGATCACGCCGATCCGCGCCGTCGGTGTCGTGATCACCAGTGAGTTGCGCTCATTGTCCTCGCTCGCCTTGTCCAGCTCGGCATTGATGAACAGGCCGGGCCGGTAGGCGATACGGTCCACCCTGCCCGCTACGGGAGCGCGATTCACGTGGCAGTTGAACACGCTCATGAACACCGAGATGCGCGGCAATGGCCGGTCGCCGAGCCCGAGCTCGGCCGGCGGCAGCGCCATGGTGATCATCGAGATGCGGCCGTCCGCCGGTGACACCACAAGCCCCTCGCGCACGGGCGTGATGCGGACAGGATCGCGGAAGAACAGCGCGCACCACACGGTCAGGATCGTGCCGATCCACCCCAGAGGGGACCACAGCCAGAACAGGATCAGGCTTGCCAGCGCAAAGCCGCCGATGAAGGGATAGCCCTCCTTGTGGATCGGCGGGATCTGACGCTGGATCGAATCGAGAATGGACATCGCTCTCTGCCGCTGAAGGGTTGACGGCGCACGGGGCCGTCCCGCGCGGTGGAGTTGTTTAGGCCAGAGTTGGGATAGGAGACAAGGTCACTCCGCCGCCGCGGGCGCCGTCAGGGCATCATTGACCGGCGGCGGCTCCCGGTTGGGCGCCGCGCTGGTGTCCGCCATCTTGGCCAGTTTCTCCCGCGCCGCCTCGGCCTCGCGCTGCCTGTTCCACATGCTGGCATAGAGGCCGCCCTGCGCGAGCAGCCTTGCGTGGGTGCCGCGCTCGGCGATGCGGCCCTGATCCAGCACGATGATCTCGTCGGCGCCGACGATGGTGGAGAGCCGGTGCGCGATCACCAGCGAGGTGCGGTTCTTGGCCACGCGGTCGAGTGCGCCCTGGATCTCGTGCTCGGTGTGGGTGTCGAGCGCGGAGGTGGCCTCGTCGAGCACCAGGATCGGCGGGGCCTTGAGCACGGTGCGCGCGATCGCGACGCGCTGCTTCTCGCCGCCGGACAGCTTCAGGCCGCGCTCGCCGACCTGGGTCTCGTAGCCCTTCGGCGCCAGGCGGATGAAATGGTCGATCTGCGCCAGCCGCGCCGCCTCCTCGACCTCGGCATCGCTGGCGTCCCAGCGGCCGTAGCGGATGTTGTAGCGGATGGTGTCATTGAACAGCACGGTATCCTGCGGCACCATGCCGATCGAGGCGCGCAGCGAACCCTGCGTGACCTTGCGAATGTCCTGGCCGTCGATCAGGATCTTGCCGCCGGAGACATCGTAGAGACGAAAGAGCAGGCGCGAGATCGTCGACTTGCCCGCGCCCGACGATCCCACGATCGCAACCGTCTTGCCAGCCGGCACCTCGAAGCTGATGCCCTTCAAGATCGGCCGCGTCGGCTCATAGGCAAAGCGCACGTCCTCGAAGCGCACGGTGCCGGCGGAGACGACCAGCGGCTGCGCATCGGGCGCGTCCTTGATTTCGGCCTCGCGGCCCAGCACACCAAACATTTTCTCGATGTCGATGATCGCCTGCTTGATCTCCCGATAGACCATGCCCATGAAGTTCAGGGGCTGATAGAGCTGGATCATCATGGCGTTGACCAGCACGAAATCGCCGACCGTGTTGGTGCCGTTGCGCACGCCGATCGCGCACATCAGCATGGTCGCGGTCAAGCCGAGCGTGAAGATGACGGCCTGGCCGGTGTTGAGCACCGCGAGCGAAGTATAGGTGCGGACGCTCGCCTCCTCGTACCGCTCCACCGACTTGTCGTAGCGTCGTGCCTCGCGCGCTTCGGCGCCGAAATACTTCACCGTCTCGTAGTTGAGCAGCGAGTCGATCGCCTTGGTGTTCGCCTCGGTGTCGGAATCGTTCATCTTGCGGCGGATGCCGATCCGCCACTCGGTCGCGATGTAGGTGTAGTACATGTAGAACGTGACCGTGATCAGGGTCGCGACCACGTAGCGCCAATCGAACTGCCAGAGCAGCACGGCCATCAGCAGCGAGACCTCGACGATGGTCGGGATCAGCTGCAGGATCACCATGCGCACGATGACCTCGATGCCCTCGCGGCCGCGCTCGAGCACGCGCGTCAGACCGCCGGTCTTGCGCTCGAGGTGGAAGCGCAGCGACAGCTCGTGCATGTGAATGAAGGTGATGGTCGCCAGCTTGCGCACCGCATGCATGGCGACGCGCGCGAAGATGCCGTCGCGCCATTGCGTCAGCACCGCCATCAGGATGCGCATCGCGCCGTAGCTCGCGGTGAGCAGCAGCGGTGGGGCGATCACCCAAAGATGCCAATTGTCCGCCAGCACCGGCGCGGTGTTGGCGCCGGTCAGCGCATCCGTCGCCCATTTGAAGCTGAACGGCACGGCGAGCGTGATCAGCTTGGCGGCGAGCAGCAGCACCAGCGACCAGACCACCCGCATCTTCAGATCGAAGCGGTCGCCCGGCCAGATATAGGGCCACAGATGCGCCAACGTGCCCATCAGCGTGGCCCGCTCCAGTGGTCCCCCCGCAGGAGGATCAGGAACGTCGGCGCCGTCGAACGATTGAGGTTGGTCCATCAAGAAGCCTGAAAGCCCGCCGGATGCGGGCGTCGCTACCATTAACGATTTTCGTTCGTCATATAGAGCCTTCCCGATGTCCGCGCACCCCGCCAGATGGCGAATCTTTGATTGTTTATCGCCATTTACCGGTAGATTTCCGGGTGATCCGAATCACCGATTGGGCTTGACGCCTCTTCGTTGCAATGCATCATGGCACCAATGAGCACAATCAAAACCGTCTGTGTCTATTGCGGCTCCGGCCCAGGAACCAATCCCCGCTTCACCGAAGGCGCCAAGGCATTCGGCAAGGCACTCGCCGAAAACAACATCCGCCTGGTCTATGGCGGCGGCTCGCTCGGCCTGATGGGCGCGGTCGCAACCTCCGTGCTCGATCACGGCGGCACCGTCACCGGCATCATCCCCGACTTCCTGCGGCTGCGTGAAAACGCGCTGACGCGCGTGCAAGAGATGATCGTCACCCCCGACATGCACGAGCGCAAGCGGCTGATGTTCGAACGCTCCGACGCCTTCGTGGCGCTGCCGGGCGGCGTCGGCACGCTGGAGGAGCTGGTCGAGCAAATGACCTGGAAGCAGCTCGGCCGTCACGCCAAGCCGGTGCTGCTCGCCAACATCGACAATTTCTGGGAGCCGCTATTCTCGCTGCTGTCGCACATGCGCCAGACCGAGTTCATCCGCGCCGGCCTTTCGATCGACATCCTCAAGGCCGATCGGGTCGAAGAGATTCTGCCGAAGCTGAAGACGGCAGCCGCCCAGGTCGCCGAGGCAGAAAAGCAGCTCGCCCCGGAAGTGGCACGCAGGCTTTAACGGCTACTCGCTCGGAAACGTCACCGCCTCGATCCGGTTACCGTCGGGGTCGGCGACGAACGCCGCGTAATAGCGCACGCGATCGTGCGGGCGGATGCCCGGCGCGCCGTCGGAGGCACCGCCGGCCGACAGCGCGGCGGCGTGAAACGCGTCGACCTCACCGGTCGTCTTCGCCCGCAGGCAGATGTGCACGCCGCTCTCCGGCGCGACGCGCGGCATGCCCTCGCGCAAGTTGATCCAGAACTCCGGATAGGCCTTGCCGAAGCCGATAGTCCGCGGCCGCGTCACCAGGCGCGTGAGGCCGAGTGCGGCAAGCGCGACCTCATAGAATTTAGCGGCGCGATCGAGATCGCTGACGCCGACGGAGATGTGGTCGATCATTGGTCGCGCTCCCCCTCTCTCTCCTCGTCATTGCGAGCGTAGCGAAGCAATCCAGCGTGTGTCCGCGGAGGGATTCTGGATTGCTTCGCTTCGCTCGCAATGACGGCGCTGTTGCGCCGCCGTCGCTTACGCCGGTGCGCCCGACTTCACGAGCTTGTAGATCACCGAATCCATCAGCGCCTGGAACGAGGCGTCGATGATGTTCGGGGACACGCCGACCGTGGTCCAGCTGTCGCCGTTCTCGTCCTCGCTCTCGATCAAGACGCGCGTGACCGCGCCGGTGCCGCCGTTGAGGATACGCACGCGATAATCGATCAGTTTCAAGCCCTCGATGTACTTCTGGTACTTGCCGAGGTCCTTTCGCAGGGCGACGTCGAGGGCGTTGACGGGACCGTTGCCTTCGGCGGCCGAGATCAGATGCTCGCCGGCGACGTCGACCTTGACCACGGCCAAAGCGACGGTGACGCGCTCGCCGTGCGAATTGTAGCGCTGCTCGACATTGACGTCGAACTGCTCGACCTCGAAATAATGCGGCACCTTGCCGAGCGTCCGGCGCGCCAGGAGCTCAAAGGATGCGTTTGCGGATTCATAGGCGTATCCCGCCGCCTCGCGTGCCTTCAATTCCTCGACGAGGCGCGTCAGCTTCGGATCGCTCTTTTCATAAGCGATGCCGGCGCGATCGAGCTCGGCGATGACATTGGAGCGCCCGGCCTGGTCGGAGACCAGCACCTTGCGGTGATTGCCGACCAACTCCGGCAGGACATGCTCGTAGGTCTGCGGATCCTTCAGCACGGCGGAGGCATGAATGCCGGTCTTGGTGACGAAGGCGCTCTCGCCGATATAGGCCGCGTGCCGGTTCGGCACACGGTTGAGCATGTCGTCGAGCGTGCGCGAGACCTTGACCAGCGTTGCCAGCTTCTCGGCCGTGACGCCGATCTCGAAGGCGTCGGCAAAATTCTTCTTCAGCTTCAGAGTCGGAATCAGCGAGCAGAGATTGGCGTTGCCGCAGCGCTCGCCGAGGCCGTTCAGCGTGCCCTGGATCTGCCGCGCACCAGCGCGCACCGCGGCGAGCGAATTCGCCACCGCCTGCTCGGTATCGTTATGGGCGTGGATGCCGACATGATCGCCGGGAATGTGCCTCGTCACCTCGGTGACGATGGCCTCGACCTCATCAGGCATGGTGCCGCCATTGGTGTCGCACAGCACCACCCAGCGTGCGCCGGCCTCATAAGCGGCCTTGGCGCAGGCGAGCGCGAACGCCGCGTCTTCCTTGTAGCCGTCGAAAAAATGCTCGCAGTCGAGCATCACTTCACGTCCAGCAGCCTTCGCGGCCGCAACGCTGTCGCGGATCGAGGCGAGGTTTTCCTCCTTCGTCGTCTCCAGCGCGACGCGCACCTGATAGGCCGATGACTTCGCCACGAAGCAGATCGCGTCGGCCTTTGCTTCCAGCAGCCCGGCGACGCCGGGATCGTTGGAAACCGAGCGCCCGGCTCGCCGCGTCATGCCGAAGGCGGTGAAGCGCGCATGGGCGAGCTTTGGCTTGGTTGCAAAGAATTCGCTGTCGAGTGGATTGGCGCCGGGATAGCCACCCTCGACATAGTCGATGCCGAGATCATCGAGCATCGCCGCGATGACCTGCTTGTCGGCCAACGTGAAATCGACCCCGTTGGTCTGCGCGCCGTCGCGCAGCGTGGTGTCGAAGAGATAGAGACGCTCCTTGCTCATTGCCCCGCTCCGAGCATCTTCTTCATGGTGGTGTTGGCGAGCCACTCGTCGTTGATGGTGACGCTGTTGCGCTGCTGGGCGATGTAGCCGCGCTTGGCGAAGAAGCCCTGCGCGGTGTCGCTGGCGTCGACCGAGAGGCTCGTGGCACCTCGGCCGCCGGCAAGCTTTTCCAGCGCATCGACCAGCATGGTCGCAACGCCCTGCCCGCTCACTCCCGGATGCACATAGAGCATGCGGATGTGATCGTTGCCGCGCAGCGAGGCGAAACCGATGGGCGAGCCTTCCAGCGTCGCGACCAGGGTCAGGTCGGCGGCGAGCCGCTTGCCGAACTCTTCGCTTTCCGCCGTCTCCATCCAGGCCTGCTGCTGCGCCTCGCTATAGTCGTCACCGGTCAGCTCCTCGATGCTCGCGGTGAAGATCGCGGCGAGCACCGGCACGTCATCAGGCAGGAACGGCCGCAAGCCGGGTTTTGGCAAAGTCTGTCCCATCGGTCTTCACCACATCCCATAGAGTTTCAGCACCAGCGCCACAGCGCCAGCGAGCAGCGCGATCTTCAGTACGATGTAATAGAGCCAGTGCCGTGGAAAAGGCGTGTCGGGCCGCTTCATCGCGCAATCTCCCAGGTCGTGCCCTCCTTGGAGTCCTTGATCGCAACGCCCATCGCGGTGAGCAGATCGCGGATGCGATCGGATTCCCCAAAGTCCTTGCGGCTACGGGCCGCCGTTCGCTCCGCGATCAGGCGCTCGACTTCCTTCGCATCGATGCCGCTCGCCTGCTGCTTGCGGCCTTCCCATTGCGCAGCGCTCTCGGAGAGGAAACCGAGTAGCCGCAATGATCCTGCCAAGGCGTTCACGTCGCTGCCGCGCAAGCCGTGCAGCGCTGCGATCGCCAGGGACGTGTTGAGGTCGTCCAGTAGCGGCTCGACCACGGAAGCCGCCGGCCTGCCGGGCTCGACGTCGGCCGCGACGCGATACCAATCGTCGAGCGTCTTGGCGCTCTCCTCCAGCGACTTCATGGTCCAGTCGATCGGCGAGCGGTAATGCGTCTTCAGCATGTTCAGACGCAACACCTCGCCCGGCCAATCCTGCAGCAGCTCGTGGATGGTGATGAAGTTGCCGAGGCTCTTCGACATCTTCTCACTCTCGACCTGGAGGAAGCCGTTGTGCATCCAGTAGTTCGCCATGCGCTGCTGGTGGAAGGCGCAGCAAGTCTGCGCAACCTCGTTCTCGTGATGCGGAAACACGAGATCGATGCCGCCACCATGGATGTCGAACTGTTCGCCGAGATGCTTCCAGGCCATGGCCGAGCACTCGATGTGCCAGCCCGGCCGCCCCTGCGCGGCGATGCCGGCCGGCGACGGCCAAGACGGCTCGCCGGGCTTGGCCGGCTTCCACAGCACGAAGTCGGTATTGCCCTTCTTGTAGGGCGCGACATCGACACGGGCGCCGGCGACCATCTCGTCCAACGAGCGATTGGACAGCGCGCCATAGCGCGGCAGGCCTGCATCGGCCGCGTTCATCGCCTGGGGCGAGAACAGCACATGGTCTTCGGCGACATAGGCAAAGCCGCCGGCGACGAGCTTCTCGATGATCTCGCGCATCTCGCCGATATGCTCGGTCGCGCGCGGCTCGACGCTCGGCCGCAGCGCGCCGAGCGCGTCGACGTCGGCATGAAACTGCCGGCCTGTCTCCTCCGTGACCTTGCGAATAGCCTCGTTCAGCGGCAGGCCGGGAAAATCGCGCGCGGCGCGGTCGTTGATCTTGTCGTCGACGTCGGTGATGTTGCGGACATATTTGACATGCGCCTCGCCATAGAGATGGCGCAGCAGCCGAAACAGCACGTCGAACACGATCACCGGCCGTGCATTGCCGATATGGGCGAAGTCATAGACGGTCGGTCCGCAGACATACATGCGGACGTTCTTCGCATCGAGCGGTACAAAGGTCCGCTTTTCCCGGCTCAGCGTATCGTAAAGGCGCAATTCCATATGGATACCCGTCGGCTGTTGGCCGGGCGTCCAGGGCTCTCAATGTTTTTTGAGAAAAGACGGCTCCAGCCAGCGAATCGCTAGCTCGTAATCTCGCGGCAAATGGCGCAAATGGCGAGGAGACCGTTCATGCGGCCACATATGGGCTATGAGGCGGCCCCCCGTCAAGAGAGCCGCGAAAACGTCGCTTTATCTCCGCAAAGCGCCCCGCTCGTCCTGACGGTTCATGATCCTTAACCATTTGAGCCCATTCTGGAACTGGCGGTTCCTTTTTGCCCCCCGGTGTTTTCATGCGATCCTTGCTCGCGCTCATTTTCGGCGCCTCCATCATTGCGGCATCCAGCGCTTGCGCCGAGACCCGCGTCTTCATCATCGCCAACCAGGCGGACGGCTACGGGGTCGACCAGTGCCTGGCCAAGGGCGACAAATGCGGCGCCTCCGTCGCGCGCACCTATTGCCAGTCACGGGATTTTGCCCAGGCCTCGGCCTATCGCCGGGTCGATCCCGACGAAATTACCGGCTCCGTCCCCAAATCCGGCGCAAACTGCTCCCATGGCCGTTGCGACGAATATGTTGCAATCACCTGCCAGCGCTGAATTCGCTCGGAGCTGGCGGACCTTAGGCCCAATCTTTGGCCCTTGAAACGACGTGACGATGCCGCAGGAAGCGGCTATTGGAGGGCGCGCTTCGGCCCTCCAAAGTCACTTGGAAAGTCACATTGGGCCGTGACCTCGCTAGAATGGCGGATATGCCTGAATTGTTGTCCCTGCCTCGTGCCCGCTTCCTCCTTGCCTGCACCCTGCTCCTAAGCATGGTCGTGCTCGCCACCGGCGCTTTCGCGCAGGCCGGCCCGCCCGGACCGCCGCCTCAGCCCGGCCAGAACGGACTAGGCCCTAATCCGATGTGCGTGCGACTGGAAGGCCAGCTCGCCGCGCTCGACCGCGGCGGCGGCGGTGACCCCGCGCGCGAAGAGCAGATCCGCCGCTACCAGGACTCGCAGAGCCGTCAGCAGGCTGAGCTCGACCGCGTCACCATGCAGGCCAAGCGCATGGGCTGCGATTCCTCCGGCTTCTTCTCGCTGTTCAACGGCCAGTCGGCGCAATGCGGCCCGGTCAACACCCAGATCCAGCAGATGCGCGCCAATCTCGACCAGATCACCGGCAATCTCGAGCGGCTGCGCGGCGGCGGCCCCGGCGGCTTCAGCCCCGAGCGCGACAACCAGCGCCGCTCGGTGCTGGCGGCGCTGGCGCAGAACAATTGCGGCCCGCAATATGCCAACGCCGCGCAATCACAGGGCGGCGGCAACTTCCTCAGCAATCTGTTCGGCGGCAACAGCGCGGGCAATCCGCAAGCCGTGCCGCCCGCCGATCTCGGCCCGCAATCCGGTACCTTCCGCACCGTGTGCGTGCGCACGTGCGACGGCGCCTATTTCCCGATCTCGTTTGCGACCGTGCCGGCGCGCTTCCCCGACGACGAGAAGACCTGCAAGGCGCTGTGCCCGGCCGCGGAAGCCGTGCTCTACACCCATCGCAATCCCGGCGAAGACATGAACTCGGCCGTCTCGATCGGCGGCCAGCCCTACACCGCGTTGCCGACCGCGTTCAAGTTCCGCAGCGAGTTCAACCCGTCCTGCTCCTGCAAGGCGGCAGGCCAGACCTGGGCGGATGCGTTGAAATCGGCCGACGACAAGGCGGCGGCCGAGCAGCAGGGCGACATCATCGTCACCGAAGAGAGCGCCAGGAAGATGCAGCAGCAGCGGCTCAACAAGGGCACGCCTGCGAATGCCAAGAAGGGCGCAGCTCCGGCGCCGACGACGTCCACCGCGCCGGCCGCGCCGCCGCCGGCGGATACTGGCGCCCCTGCTAACTCCGAGAACAAGCCGATCCGCTCGGTCGGCCCGACCTTCCTGCCGCAGCAGCAGAAGTAGGCAGCCCTGCTTTTACTGTCATGCCCCGCGAAGGCGGGGCACCGTGACGCCAGTCGTGCACACAAGCAGCGCCGCAGGGTACTGGATCATCCGCTTTCGCGGATGATGACAGCAATCCAGGGGCACAATCGCCCGTCTCACGCGCAACCGTTATCCCTCAAACGCGCGCGACTATTCGCCCTCGCGGCTCCACGGGAAGAGATTGGCCGGGAAGTCTGCTGCGTAACGCTTTCCCTTCGGGGGCGGCGGCGGTGCGTCCGGTGGGTTCGGATTCGGCTCGACCACCCGCCGATAGAGGTGCCAGGTGGCATGACCGAGCACTGGCAGAGCGACAGCGAGACCGACGAAGAGCGGCAGCGAGCCGATCACGAGCAGCGCTGCCACGATGAGGCCCCATCCGGCCATCGCAACCGGATTCGCCGCCACCGCTCGAAGCGACGTGCGGATCGCGTCGATCGCAGTCGCATGCCGGTCCAGCATCAACGGAAATGACACGACGCTGACGCACAGCGCCACAACCGCAAACAGGAAGCCGACACCGCAACCGACGATGATGAGCGACCACCCTTCCGGTGTCGTCAGCACGCGCGTTGCGAAGTCGGGAATGCTTGCGGCCGCCGCGTGACCGAAGATTGCGACATAGATTGCGTTCGCGGCACCGATCCAGGCCCCGAACAGGACCAGCAGGAGCACGCCGAGTTCTACCATGGCGCCGAACGAAGGTGCGCGCAGCACCTTGAACGCATCCCATGCATCGACCTCCTCGCCGCGCTCGCGACGACGGCTGAGTTCGTAGAGACCGATCGCGGCAAAAGGCCCGACCAAGGCAAAGCCGGCGGCCAGCGGAAACAGTAGCGGCAGCACCGAATAGCCGAGCACCATCCTGAACAGGACGAGACCGAGAACGGGATAAATCACGCACACGACGATCGCGTGACTCGGCATCGCCTGGAAATCCTCCCAACCCAGGCGCAGGGCGTCGGACAGGTCGGACAAGCTGATCTTGCGAATGGGATAGGAGGCCGCTTCGCCGAATACGTGCCGCCTGATGTCGTGGGAGTACAGAGTGGCCATGAACGGACCTCCCGTCCTGAAAATCGCGGTTTCGATAACACGCGCTTTCCAGCCACGCGTGTCCGCCGGATGAGCAGGAAACGCGATGGGTCGAGTACGGTAACCCAGGTTCAGCGAACGAGCCTGGCCGGACGGAACCCGTCGCGACCTGCCTCGCAAGCTTAGCGCGCGCGGGGCAAGGCTGAACTCACGGTTCGGTGAATTGGGCGACCTGATTTGTGCGTTGCATCACACCGGACGCTGAGCGCATCTGATGCTTTTGTCGACTTGCCGGGCGACGGCAACGCCCACGCCCCGTCGGCACGCCGATATGCTCTATTGACGCCGGATTAGGCTGGGACCATTTTACACACAGACGCCCTTAGCTCCGATGAGATTGATGGTCGCGAGCGTTCCCTTGATTTCGCGACCAGTGGAATGGGCGAAGCAACAGGCCGGCGATGGCACGCCAACCAAGAAAGGCCAGCCATCGCGACAGACATGAGCTCCGCCCTGGATTCGTATCCGTAGCCTTCAATGGCAAGGATGGATCAGGATGGCTGTCGCACTGATATTGCTTCTGGTCGCGATCGGCTCGGTGCTGTTTCACCTCTACAGCCCGTGGTGGTGGACGCCGATCGCCACGAACTGGGCCTATATCGACCACACCATCAACATCACGTTCTGGATCACGGGCTTTGTTTTCGTCGCGGTCATCGCCTTCATGGCCTACTGCGTCTTCCGCTTTCACCACAAAGAGGGAAGACGGGCCGACTACAATCCGGAAAACAAAAAGCTCGAATGGTGGCTGAGCGTCGGGACCGGCGTCGGCGTCGCGGCCATGCTGGCGCCTGGCCTCGTGGTCTGGCACCAGTTCGTGACGGTGCCTGCGGATGCCACCGAGGTCGAGGTCATGGGGCAGCAATGGCAATGGAGCTTCCGCCTTCCGGGCAAGGATGGGCAATTGGGCACATCCGATGTCCGCAACATCGCTTCCGACAATCCGATGGGACTCAATCGTGACGACCAACACGGGCAGGACGACGTCGTGATCGAGAGCGGCGAGCTGCACCTTCAAGTGGGAAAGCCGGTCAAGGTTCTCCTCCGCTCGGTCGATGTCCTGCACGATTTCTACGTGCCCGAATTCCGGGCCAAGATGGACATGGTTCCAGGCATGGTGACCTATTTCTGGATAAAGCCGATCCGAACCGGAACGTTCGACGTTCTCTGTGCGGAGCTTTGTGGCGCTGCTCACTATCAGATGCGGACCAAGGTCATCATCGACGAAGAGCGTGAATATCACGCTTGGCTGGAGCAACAAAAAACGTTTGCAGAATTGTCGCCGGCAAAAGCCGTCGTGAAGGCGACGTACCAATCCGGCGGCAAGTAGTAAGCCGCCGCCAAGATAGATCGGGTGCATGAGGCCAAGGTCTCACCCGATGGAAACGACCGAGGAGGTTTCTATGGTCGATATTCCATATGAAGGGATCCCCGGCATTCCGCCTGCCGAAGTGCCTGATGTCGAGCTCTATCATCCGCGGAGCTGGTGGACACGCTATGTCTTCTCGCAGGACGCCAAGGTGATCGCCATTCAGTATTCGCTGACGGCCACGGCCATCGGGCTGGTGGCCCTGGTGCTATCGTGGCTGATGCGGCTGCAACTGGGATTCCCCGGCACCTTCTCCTTCATCGATGCCAACCAGTATCTCCAGTTCATCACCATGCACGGCATGATCATGGTGATCTATCTGCTCACCGCGTTGTTCCTGGGTGGCTTCGGCAACTACCTGATCCCGCTGATGGTCGGCGCCCGGGACATGGTCTTCCCTTATGTGAACATGCTGAGCTACTGGGTCTACCTGCTCGCAGTCCTGGTGCTGGCCTCGGCCTTCTTCGTGCCCGGCGGCCCCACCGGCGCCGGCTGGACGCTGTACCCGCCGCAAGCGATCCTCTCCGGAACGCCCGGGCAGGATTGGGGCATCATTCTCATGATGTCGTCCCTGATCCTGTTCATCATCGGCTTCACCATGGGCGGACTGAATTACGTGGTCACGGTGCTCCAGGCGCGCACCCGCGGCATGACGTTGATGCGCTTGCCGCTGACGGTGTGGGGCATTTTCACGGCGACCGTGATGGCGCTCTTGGCATTCCCTGCACTGTTCGTTGCCTCGGTCATGCTGCTGCTCGACCGTCTCTTGGGAACCAGCTTCTTCATGCCTTCGCTCGTCGAGATGGGCACGCTGTCGAAATACGGCGGCGGCAGCCCGCTGCTCTTCCAGCACCTGTTCTGGTTCTTCGGCCATCCCGAAGTCTACATCGTCGCCCTGCCCGCCTTCGGCATCGTCTCCGATCTGATCAGCACGCATGCGCGCAAGAACATCTTCGGTTACCGCATGATGGTCTGGGCGATCGTGGCCATCGGCGCGCTCAGCTTCATCGTATGGGCGCACCACATGTATGTGAGCGGCATGTTCCCGCAATTCGGGTACTTCTTCGCCACCACGACGCTCATCATCGCAATCCCCACCGCGATCAAGGTCTACAACTGGGTGCTGACCCTGTGGCGCGGCGACATCCATCTCACGGTGCCGATGCTGTTCGCCCTCGGCTTCATCATCACCTTCGTGAACGGCGGGCTCACCGGCCTTTTCCTCGGCAACGTCGTCGTGGACGTGCCCCTCTCGGACACCATGTTCGTGGTCGCGCATTTCCACATGGTGATGGGCGTGGCGCCGATCATGGTCGTGCTCGGCGCGATCTATCATTGGTACCCCAAGGTCACGGGGCGCATGCTGAACGAGGCCCTGGGCAAGTTTCACTTCTGGGTCACCTTCCTCGGCGCCTACCTGATCTTCTTCCCCATGCACTATCTTGGACTGCTCGGGGTTCCGCGCCGCTATTTCGAACTCGGGGATGCGGCGTTCATCCCGTCCTCGGCCCATTCACTGAACGCGTTCATCTCCGTGGTGGCCTTGACCGTCGGCTTCAGCCAGATGGTGTTCCTGTTCAACCTTGCCTGGAGCTTGTTCAAAGGTGAGGCCTCGGGCGGCAATCCGTGGCGGGCGACGACGCTGGAATGGCAGACGCCGGAGACGCCTCCAGGGCACGGCAATTGGGGCAAGGAGCTCCCGGTCGTGTACCGCTGGGCCTACGACTACAGTGTCCCCGGCGCCGCGAAGGACTTCATTCCGCAGAACCAGCCGCCGCACGCGACGCAGCGCGTTCAGGGAGCTGCTTCGTGAGCGCCATCATCCTGTTCCTGGCTGTGCTTGCGGTGATCGCGGGATGGTGGCTGTCGCAGCAGCGGCTGACGGCCAAGCCATGGCTGGAGGAAGGCCCGATCGGTGACTTCCCGGGCGGCGATGCCATGACCTGGCCGGCAGCGAAGGTCGGACTTGGCGTGTTTCTCGCCGTCGCGAGCACATTGTTCGTCCTCTTCATCAGCGCCTACTCGATGCGCATGAGCGTGGTGGACTGGCGGCCGCTGCCGATACCGCGACTGCTGTGGGTCAACACCGGCGTCCTGGTCCTGAGCAGTGCCGCGCTGCAATGGTCGTACGTGGCCGCGCGCCGAGACGATGCTGAAGGCGTCATGATCGGCCTGCTCGCTGGCGGAGCATCTGCCGTGATCTTCCTCGCCGGACAGCTCCTGGCCTGGCAACGGCTCGGGGCTGCCGGATATTTCGTGGCGTCCAATCCGGCGAATTCCTTCTTCTACCTGTTGACCGCAGTGCACGGGCTGCATCTGACGGGCGGTCTGGTGGCCTTGGGCCGAACCTCGGCCAAGATGTGGCGCGGCGTCGAGATCGCCGACATGCGCTTGAGCGTGGAGCTGTGTGCCATCTACTGGCACTTCCTGCTGCTGGTCTGGCTCGTCCTGCTCGGCCTTCTCACGGGCTGGACCGACGATTTCGTCAACATCTGCCGCCAATTGCTGAGCTAGGGAGGCGAGACCAGATGGCTGCGACCATGCTGACAAATCCGGGCCAATCGCCTGCGCGGCTTGAAGGCTGGCGCGGCATCGCCGCCGACTGGGCGTCCGATCAGCGCGCCTTCAAGAACGTGTCCTGGGGCAAGGCCATGATGTGGATCTTCCTCCTCAGCGACACCTTCATCTTCAGTTGCTTCCTGCTCTCCTACATGACGGCGCGGATGTCGACGACCGTGCCCTGGCCCAATCCCAGCGAGGTCTTCGCTCTCAACATCGCTGGCAGGCACATTCCGCTGATCCTGATCGCCATCATGACGTTTATCCTGATCAGCAGCAGCGGCACCATGGCGATGGCCGTCAATTTCGGCTACCGCCGCGATCGCGTCAGAACCGCGGCCTTAATGCTGGCCACGGCAGCTTTCGGCGCAACCTTCGTCGGAATGCAGGCCTTCGAATGGACCAAGCTGATCATGGAGGGCGTCCGGCCCTGGGGCAATCCATGGGGTGCCCCGCAGTTTGGTGCGAGCTTCTTCATGATCACCGGCTTCCACGGCACCCATGTGACGATCGGTGTGATCTTCCTGATCGCCATTGCGCGGAAGGTCTTTCGCGGCGACTTCGACGCCGAGAGGCGCGGCTTCTTCACGAGCCGCAAGGGGTACTACGAGATCGTCGAGATCATGGGCCTGTACTGGCACTTCGTCGATCTCGTGTGGGTGTTCATCTTTGCATTCTTCTATCTTTGGTGAGGTCGGCGCATGACAAACGCGGCGGTACACATGGAAGGACAGCTTCACGCTCCGGTGCATAGCGCAGTCGCAACGGGAGCCGTTCACGCCAAGGGTCAACAGCACCCGATCAAGCTCTACCTCGTGGTCTGGGGCTGGTTGTTCGTCCTCAGCACGTGCTCCTACCTCGTCGACTACTTTGGCCTACATGGCTATCTGAGGTGGTCGCTGATCCTGCTGTTCATGGTGTTGAAGGCCGGCCTGATCGTCGCGGTCTTCATGCACATGGCCTGGGAGCGACTGGCCCTGGCCTATGCCATCCTGCTGCCGCCGGTCGCGGTATTGGTATTCGTGTCGATCATGGTGCTCGAATCCGAATACACCCACTTCCTTCGGGTGCTCTTCTTCGCAAGCCCGTCGTAGCGGCAATCTGAGTTCTCACTGTCATGCCCCGCGAAGGCGGGGCATCCAGTACTCCGCGGGAGAAGTCGGTTTCTACAATGTCCACCGCGGAGTATTGTAGCGAGACTGCCCGTCTCTCTCCGATGCTAACCCTCGAACGCGTCAATCGAAGCGCGGCTGCCGCGCGAGACCAGCGTCTCGTCGGGCACGGGCAACCGCTCGCCCTTGTCACGAAAGCGGTTGGTGATGGGATAGCGGCGGTCGCGGCCGAAATTCTTAGGTGTCACCTTCACGCCGGGTGCGGCTTGGCGGCGCTTGTATTCGGCTACGTTGAGGAGATGGTCGATGCGGGTGACGGTCTCGCGGTCGAAGCCGGCCGCGATGATTTGATCAAGCGGCTCCTCGCGTTCGACCAGGCGTTCCAGGATGGCATCGAGCACGTCGTAAGGCGGCAGCGAGTCCTCATCCCGCTGGTTCTCGCGCAACTCCGCGGTCGGCGGCCGCGTGATGATATCGGGCGGAATGATCTCGCCAACCGGCCCGAGCGCGCCTTCCGGCTTCCAGGAATTGCGCAGTGCCGCCAGCCGAAACACCTGCGTCTTATAGATGTCCTTGATCGGATTGAAGCCGCCGTTCATGTCGCCATACAGCGTGGCGTAGCCGACCGACATTTCGGACTTGTTGCCTGTCGTCACCACCATCAAGCCGGTCTTGTTGGAGATCGCCATCAAGAGCGTGCCGCGGGTGCGAGCCTGGAGATTCTCCTCGGTGATGTCAGGCGGCAGGTTCTTGAAGATGCCGGACAGGATGGTCTCGAACCCGTTGACGGCTTCCGCGATCGGCAAAACCTCGTAGCGGATGCCGAGATGGCCGGCGAGCTCGCCGGCATCCGCAACCGAGTGTGCTGCGGTGTAGCGATAAGGCAGCATCACGCCATGCACCTGATCGGCGCCGAGCGCATCGACCGCGATCGCCGCGCACAGCGCGGAATCGATGCCGCCGGAAATGCCGAGCAGCACGCCCGGAAAGCCATTCTTGGCGACGTAATCGCGGAGGCCCAGCACGCAGGCGGCGTAATCGGCCTTGTCACCTTCGGGTTGCTCGGCGATCGGACCGGTGCAACGCCAGTCGTCACCATTTCGGGTGAAGCGCAGCGTGACGATGCTCTCTTCGAACGCCGGCAACTGTGCCGCAAGTGAGAGGTCCCCGTTGAGCACGAAGGAGGCGCCGTCGAACACGAGCTCGTCCTGGCCGCAGACCTGGTTGAGATAGACCAGCGGCAGCCCGCTTTCGGTGACCCGCGCCACCGCGACCGACAGGCGCACGTCGTTCTTGTCGCGGGCGTAAGGCGAGCCGTTCGGCACCAGGATGATCTCGGCGCCAGTCTCGGCCAGCGTCTCGACCACGTTCTCGTAGTCCTCGGACTCTTCCAGCCAGATGTCCTCGCAGATCGGCACGCCGATGCGCACGCCGCGCACCGTCACAGGGCCGGCGGCGGGGCCCTGCGAAAACAGCCGCTTCTCGTCGAACACGCCGTAATTCGGCAGATTGCACTTGAAGCGCAGCGCGGAGATACGGCCGCCCTCGAGCAGCGCACAGGCATTGTAAAGCCTGCCCTCCTCGACCCAGGGCGTGCCGAGCAGCATCGCCGGACCACCGTCCGCGGTCTCGCGCGCCAGCGTCTCGATCGCGGCGCGGCAGGCGGCCTGGAACGCCGGCTTCTGCACCAGGTCCTCCGGCGGATAGCCGGCGATGAACAATTCCGGAAACAGCACGAGATCGGCGCCGTCGGCGGCGGCTCGGGCGCGCGCCGCCCGCGCCTTGGCGGCGTTGCCCTCGATATCGCCCACGGTCGGATTGAGCTGGGCGAGCGTGACCGCGAATGCGTTGAGACGTTCGGTCATGGGCGCCCTTGCTCGATCCTCGTTAGACGAAACCCAATCGCTCGACGAGCGCAAAGATCCAGAACGCCCCGGCCATCAGCAGCGCGACGCCGACCGCAGCCGAGCCCATGTCCTTGACCCGGCCGATCTGCTTGTCGTGGTCCATGGTGAGGCGGTCGGCGAGTTTTTCGATCGCGGTGTTGAGCAGCTCGACCACCAGCACGAACGCGACCGCACAGACCAGCTCGACCGCGCGCATCGCGGTCGCGCCGATGAACCAGGCCAGCGGCAGCGACAGCAGGAGCGCAAAAATCTCCTCGCGGACGGCCTGCTCCGATCGAAACGCAAAGGCCAGACCGTTCCGGGAATTGATCGTGGCCTTCCAGATCCGCAGCAAGATCTTAGAGCCCCGCTGCAGCCGGCATCGGCTTGACCTTGCCGGCACGTTCCTGCTTCAGCAGCTCGGCGATCAGGAAAGCCATGTCGATGGATTGCTCGGCGTTGAGACGAGGATCGCAGACCGTGTGGTAGCGGTCGTTGAGATCCTCGTCGGTGATGGCGCGGGCGCCACCGAGGCATTCGGTGACGTCCTGGCCGGTCATCTCCAGATGCACGCCGCCGGCATGGGTGCCTTCGGCGCCGTGGATCGCGAAGAACGATTTCACCTCGGACAGGATGCGGTCGAAGGGGCGCGTCTTGTAGCCTGACGTCGAGGTGATGGTGTTGCCGTGCATGGGATCGCACGACCAGACCACAACCCTGCCCTCGCGCTGCACGGCGCGGATCATGTTGGGCAGATGCTCGCCGACCTTGTCGGCGCCGAAGCGGCCGATCAGCGTCAGCCGGCCGGGCTCGTTGTCGGGGTTGAGCACGTCGATCAGCTTGAGCAATTCGTCGGGCTTGAGCGACGGGCCGCATTTGAGCCCGATCGGGTTCTTGATGCCGCGGAAATATTCGATATGGCCGTGATCGAGCTGGCGGGTGCGGTCACCGACCCAGATCATGTGGCCCGAGGTCGCGTACCAGTCGCCGGTGGTGGAATCGACGCGGGTCAGGGCCTGCTCGTAGCCGAGCAGCAGCGCCTCGTGGCTGGTGTAGAAATCGGTGGCGCGCAGCTCGGGGTGGGCCTCGAGGTCGAGGCCGCAGGCGCGCATGAAATTCAGCGCGTCCGAGATGCGGTCGGCCAATTCCTTGTAGCGGCGGGACTGCGGGCTATCCTTCAGGAAGCCGAGCATCCATTGGTGCACGCTGCCGAGATTGGCGTAGCCGCCGGTGGCGAAGGCGCGGAGCAGGTTCAGCGTCGCGGCCGACTGGCGATAGGCCATCAGCTGGCGCTGCGGATCCGGCACGCGCGCTTCCTTGGTGAAGGCGATGTCGTTGACGATGTCGCCGCGATAGCTCGGCAGCTCGACGCCGTTCACCTTCTCGGTCGGCGACGACCGCGGCTTTGCGAACTGGCCGGCGATGCGGCCGACCTTCACCACGGGGACGGCGCCGGCGTAAGTGAGCACCACCGCCATCTGGAGCAGCACGCGGAAGAAGTCGCGGATGTTGTTGGCGCCGTGCTCGGCAAAGCTCTCGGCGCAGTCGCCGCCCTGGAGCAGGAAGGCCTCGCCGGCCGCAACCCGCGCTAAGGCCTTCTTCAGGTTGCGCGCCTCGCCGGCGAAGACCAGCGGCGGAAAGGTCGCAAGCTGCGCCTCGACGTCGGCCAAAGCCTTGGCGTCGGGATAATCGGGCACCTGTAGCACCGGCTTGCTGCGCCAGGACTCGGGCGTCCACCGCTCGGACATCGCAATCTCTCCGTGAAGCAAAAAAGTGCAACCTGATCTGTGGGTTGCGAGGGCCGCCTTATACACAGGCTAGCCCCGCCCCGCCAGTTGTAAATCCATTCCGCATTGCAAACCCTTGCGGACAAAGCCAAATTCGCATTTGCTGGGAACGGCAAGGAAACTGGTAAGGAAACCGGCAGGACACCTTCTGCCCATGGACGCCGCACTGGACGACGTTTTCATCGACGAGATCAGCTTCCCGGCGACCGACGGGTATGCCTTGACCGGCACCCTGTTTCTGCCGCGCGGCGCCAAGCGCCATGCCGTGCTGATCAACTCCGCCACCGCCGTCCCGCGAAAAATCTATCGCGGCTTCGCCTCCTATCTCGCCCATCGCGGCTGCGCCGTCCTGACCTACGACTATCGCGGCATCGGCGATTCCCGGCAGCCGGTGGTCGGCTACAACCGGCCGAAATCGCTGGTCGGCTTCAAGGCCTCGATGTCCGACTGGGCCGCTCTCGACGTCACCGCCGCGGTGCGCTGGATGCGCGAGCGCTACCACACCCTGCCCCTTGCCTATGTCGGCCATTCCTTCGGCGGCCAGGCGCTCGGGCTGATCGCCAACAACACGGACATCTCGCGCGCCGCCTTCGTGGCTTCGCAGGCGGCGACCTGGCGGCTGATGACCTCGCCGGAGAAATATCGCGTCTTCGCCTTCATGAATTTTGTCGGCGTGCCGCTGGTCCGCGCGCTCGGCTACGCGCCCGGCTGGGTCGGCATTGGCGAGGACTTGCCCAAGGGCGTTTTCCTGCAATGGGCCCAGTGGGTCTCGAGCCCCCGCTATCTCTTCGATTCACGGCTGCCGGCGCTGGAGAACTTTGCGAGGTTCAAGGGCGAATTGCGCGCGCTGTGCTTCTCGGACGATCCCTGGGCGACGCGCCCCGCGGTCGAGTTGCTCACCAGCGGGTTCACCGCGATCAAGCCGGAGGTGTTGACGGTCAAACCGTCCGACGTCGGCGCCAAGGCCATCGGCCATTTCGGCTTCTTCCGCCCCGATCACCGCAATACGCTGTGGCGCGGCGTCGCCGAATGGATCCAGGGCGAGTGAGGGTGCGCTGAAGCCGGGCTGAATCAATGCGAGCCGAGGGTTCACCTCTCCCGTAGGGAGAGGTCGGATCGCATCGAAAGATGCGATCCGGGTG